>CAZPXL010000079.1:0-8568 GCA_964591005.1 uncultured Eubacteriales bacterium | reverse complement strand
CGGCTGCAGCCTTTGATTCCTGGGTTGCTTTTAAAGGTACGGCTCCCGTGGCGAAGTCGAGTTCGCTCTCGTATCGGGCCTGTTTGTTTTTAAGGAGTTCTTTTAAATTTTCATATGATCCCACTGACGGCAGGTGCGCGGCCTCGCCCTGCACCGGCTGCGGCAGGTTACCTGAGGGCCCGACCAGGACCGATTGGGTTGACTGGTGCCAGTCCACAGTGTAGCCGAAAGCTTCCGCTATATACCTGGCCGGCAGGTAAGCGCGGTTGTCCCTCAGCACCGGAGCCACGTCCATTATTAGCGGCTGGCTGTTCACATAGAGGGTGCTGCCGCCGATGCCTGCGCTCACGGTGACATCGTCCTGGAAAAGTGTAACCGAACGTGACGAGGCATTCCAGACTATATTTTCTTCGGGGACACCCAGGGCTAAGGCAAGATAGCGCATGGGCACGTATGCGCGGTTATTTTCAATGAAACTCTGGGCATCCATTGCTTTGGCCAGCCCGTCTGAAGTGTATGTACTTTGGCCGGCGGCGAATATAGCGGTATGATTTGGTTCCGCGTTAGCTCTGGAATGATTGACCAAAAAAGCGGCCAGGGTAAATAAGACAATTCCGATGACAGCCATTTTCTTCATCTGCAAAACCCCTTTCCTTGTAATTTATTAATTAGACGCTTGATAAAGAAAGGCTGGTTCATTTTGCCATAACATATTTTCTTTTTTCATCTAAAAACCCTGTTTTTTCATATAATAAATAATTATAATAAAATACAAGTGTTAAATATGGAGAAAGGTTATAGCGCTATGGAGAACAATGGTGTATCCACTTATCACATGGCCCGTTTTATTACAATTGCCATGGACCTGGCTGAAAGGATAGCCAGTGGAGAATATGTCAAGGGACAAAAAATCTCAGGCCGCTCAACGTTAGCCGGCCTTTATAACGTATCTCCGGAAACTATCAGAAGGGCGCTGTCGCTTTTACAGGAGTCCGGTGTGGTCAAAGTGCTGCCCGGAACCGGCGTAATCGTCAACTCGGTAAAATCAGCCAAGGAGTACCTGGCGGAATCCAGCCAGTATAAAGTGATTAAAGAAATGCAGGAGCGCCTGTCCAAACTGGTCCAGGATAGGAATAGGATTAATTCTGACATCGAACACCTGACCTCGGAATTGTTGGATTACATTTTAAGCGTGCTGTCAGCGAAGCATAAGATTTAGAAATGATTCAATAAGACATTGGTCCGTAAGCTATTGACATAAGTTATATCGGGTCATATAATATTTTTATACATTGAAGCGACAAATTGTATAGTGAAACCTTCAGGGACGGGTGTAATTCCCTACCGGCGGTATGGCCCCAGGAATTTTCTTTAGCCTGTGGCCGAGCCCGCGAGCCCTTACGGGCAGATCCGGTTTGATGCCGGGGCCGACAGTACAGTCTGGATGGAAGAAGGTAGGATTTGGCCTTTTTTAAAGGACTCTTTATTAAGGCTGGTTGTCTTTTTCTGACGATGTGGACCCTGGGGTTTCGGACCCGGGGTTTTTCTGTTTGACGGCCGGAGGCACAGCAGGCATTTAAAAGTCTCAGACCGGGGAGGCTGTTAATGGATAGAAACTATATGAAGATAGCCCTGGAACTGGCTGCCAGGGCGAGAGGCCGGACCAGCCCCAACCCCATGGTAGGAGCGGTTGTGGTCAAGGAAGGGGAAATAATAGGCCGGGGTTATCACCGGAAGGCAGGTACGCCTCACGCTGAAATACACGCCTTAAATGAGGCGGGGGAAGCTGCCGGAGGGTCAACGCTGTATGTAACCCTGGAGCCGTGCTGCCACTACGGGCGCACCGGCCCGTGCACTGAAGCGATCATAAGCGCGGGTGTCGCCAGGGTTGTAACCGCCATGGCCGATCCCAACCCGCTTGTTTCCGGAAAAGGGATAAGGCTGCTCGAGTCAGCCGGCATTGAGGTCACCGCCGGTGTGATGGAAGAAGAAGCTCTTGAGCTGAACGAGGTTTTTATAAAATACATTACCACCCGCCGTCCTTATGTTGTTGCCAAGGCGGCTGTGAGCATTGACGGAAAGATAGCCACCCGCTCCGGAAAATCAAAGTGGATCACAGGTGTGGAGGCCCGCGAGTACGGCAGGCGGCTAAGGGACTGGTATGATTCGATTATGGTCGGTATCGGGACAGTGCTGGCGGACGATCCCTCCCTTACCACCAGGCTGCCGGGCGGAAGGGGACGCGACCCGGTAAGGATTATCCTGGACAGCCGGGCGAGAATTCCTTTCAACGCCAGGGTATTGTCCCAGCAGTCGGAGGCTCCCACGATAATCGCGGCTACCTCGGGGGCGCCGCCGGAAAGGGTGAAGGCCCTGCGTGAAAGCGGTGTCGAAGTGCTGGTTGTAAACGACGGCCTGCAAGTGGATCTGGGTGAGCTGATGAGGCTTTTAGGAGACAGGGGCATTGCCTCCGTCCTGATCGAGGGAGGAGCAAGCGTGCACGGTTCGGCATTCTCAGAGCAAATTGTCGACAAGGCGGCCTGGTTTATAGCGCCGAAAATAATCGGCGGACGTGACGCTCCCGGACCGGTGGGAGGACCCGGAGCGGACAACCCTTCAGAAGCCGCAGGGCTGGAGCGGGTTAAGGTAAGCCGCATCGGCCCGGATCTTTTGGTGGAAGGATATTTAAAATATTTAAAGTGAAGCATTTTTGATTTATAACCAGGTCCATATATAAGGGGGATTTACTTTTGTTTACGGGCATTGTTGAAGAACTGGGTGTAATTAAGTCTGTCCGGCGCGGCGCCGACTCGGCCAGTCTTATGATTGACGCCGCCAGGGTAATCGAGGGCAGCCGGGTGGGCGACAGCATCATGGTGAACGGTGTCTGCCTCACTTCGGTATACTTTGGAGAACGCAACTTTACTGCCGACGTTATGGCGGAAACTCTTGACAAAAGCAACCTCGGCAATTTAAAAACGGGCGACAGGGTGAACCTCGAACGCGCCCTGCGCCTGGGCGACAGGCTGGGCGGACATATTGTCAGCGGCCATATAGACGGGGTCGGCACAATAGTCCGGCGTGAGAAGCACGATATAGCCACCCTTGTTTCAATAAAGGCTCCGGAAGCGGTGATGCGCTACATTATAAAAAAAGGCTCCGTCGCCATTGACGGGATCAGCCTCACAGTTGTAGATTTCGCGGCTGACAGTTTCCAGGTGTCACTGATTCCTCATACAGCGCGTGAAACCACGCTGGGTTTTAAAAAGAACGGGGATACCGTTAATCTTGAAGGAGATATTATCGGAAAATACATTGAAAGGATGATGAATTTTCAAGGCAGCAAGGAGAATGATTCCGGGTTGAACATGGGTTTCCTGGCTGAACATGGTTTCCTGTAAATAAAATTAGGGGGCAGAATAATGAAATTCAACACAATTGAAGAAGCCGTCGAGGATATCAAAAGGGGCAGGATTATTGTCGCTGTCGATGACGAGGACCGTGAAAACGAGGGAGATTTGATCATGGCCGCCGAAATGGTGACCCCGGAAGCGATAAACTTTATGGCTGTCCACGGGAGAGGCCTGATTTGTCTGCCTATTACCGGGCAGCGTCTTGATGAACTGGATTTGCCTGCAATGGTTACCAACAATACCGATCCCCACGCTACCGCCTTTACCGTTTCCATAGACGCCGCGGACTGTACCACTGGTATCTCTGCCCACGAACGGGCCATGACGGTCAGGGCCGTCCTCGATCCTAACACAAAACCAGCGGATTTGCGCCGTCCCGGCCATATTTTCCCGTTGCGCGCCAAAGAGGGGGGGGTGCTCAGGCGGACCGGGCATACCGAGGCGACAGTTGATTTGGCCAAACTGGCAGGCCTCTACCCGGCGGGTATTTGCTGTGAAATTATGAAGGAAGACGGGACCATGGCCAGGGTGCCCGAGCTGATGGAGTTTGTTAAAACCCATAATTTAAAAATAATCACCATCGCCGATTTGATCCAGTACAGGCGGTGTACCGAAAAGTTGGTGCGGCGGGTTGACGAGGCCAAGCTGCCCACGGTGCATGGAGAGTTTACCGCCGTGGCTTATGAAAGCATTCTGGACGGCAAGGGCCATATCGCCCTCGTCATGGGCGATCCGGGAAAAGTAGAAGCGCCACTGGTGCGGGTGCACTCGGAGTGCCTGACCGGTGATGTTTTCGGTTCAATACGCTGCGACTGCGGCGACCAGCTGGCCCGGGCCATGGAGATGATCGCGAAGGAAGGCGCGGGAGTCCTCCTGTATATGCGGCAGGAAGGACGGGGCATCGGGCTTTTAAATAAAATCAGGGCCTACCACCTCCAGGATAAGGGCAAAGACACGGTAGAGGCCAACCTGGCCCTGGGTTTTCCCGCGGACCTGAGAGACTACGGGTTGGGAGCCCAGATCCTGTCCGACCTGGGTCTCAAAAAAATAAAATTGATCACCAACAACCCGCGCAAAATCGCCGGCCTTGAAGGCCACGGCCTTGAGGTGGTGGAAAGAGTCCCCATAGTTATACGGCCGGGGGCATGCAACAAGTTTTATCTTTCCACCAAGCAGAAAAAACTAGGCCATATGCTCGACATTGCGGTGGACCGCTAAAGTGGTTTTATAAAACAAATAGACAGATAATATACAACCGAAAGGGGATAGATATATGCCAAGATTGTACGAAGGACACCTTTTAGGGCAGGGGCTCAGGTTCGGGCTGGTAGCGGGGCGTTTTAACGAGTTTATCACCAACAAACTTTTAAGCGGCGCGCTGGATGCCCTGAACCGGCACGGGGTGCTGGACGAGGACATAGAAGTGGCCTGGGTGCCCGGAGCTTTTGAAATACCGATGACAGCCCGCAAGCTGGTTTTAAAGAACAGATATGACGCGGTAATCTGCCTGGGAGCGGTAATACGGGGCGCCACTCCTCATTTCGATTATGTCGCGGGTGAGGTTGCCAAGGGCGTGGCTAAAGTTGGATTGGACAGCGGCACTCCCACTATTTTTGGGGTAATCACCGCTGATACAATTGAGCAGGCTATTGAGCGGGCCGGGACTAAAGCGGGCAATAAAGGCTGGGACGCGGCGGTTACGGCGATTGAAATGGCGAACCTGATGCGGGATATAGATGGGGAAAAACAATAACACTGCATTGATTAAGCCGAATAAATAAAAAACGGCTTAATCGCCGCTTTTTTAGAATATTTATATTGCGCGCTGGACCTTGCCGCTTCTGAGACACCGGGTGCATACCAGCACCTTTTTCGGGGAGCCGTTGATGATAGCTTTAACACGCTGCAGGTTTGGCGCCCATGTTCTTTTGGTGCGGATGTGCGAGTGACTTAGCTTGATCCCGACTACCATGCCCTTACCGCATACTATGCAACTTCTGGCCATGTATACACCTCCTTTAAAAACCACTTCTTCATTCTACCAAAAAACATTTTTGGCTGCAAGGGCGGATTTACCGGTATTATAAAATTTAAGGCGAATAACTATTGATTTGAGGATAGCATGGCCAAAGATTTTTTAATGAAACCTGTCCAGAGCATAAAAACGGTAGGGCCGCGACGGGCGGCGACCCTGCAGAGGATCGGCATATTTACAGTTAAAGATTTATTATATCATTTTCCCAGGCGCTATGAAGACCGTACCCGGCTGAGCCCGGCCGGGGCCTGCGCTTCCGGCGAGACCACCACGGTGCGCGGTACGGTCCTGGCCGCCCAGGATTTAAAACCCAGACGGGGCCTGACAATAACCAAACTTGCTGTGCACGACGGGTTTGGGGTCTTTTATGCGGTTTGGTTTAACCAGCCTTATATCAAAAAAACCCTTGCGCCTGGAAAGACGGTTTATATTACCGGCAAGGTGGACAAGGGCTACGGAGCCACCCAGGTGACGGTGGAAGATTACGAGGTGGATGACGGCAGCGACAGCCTGAGCGCGGGGCGCCTGGTCCCCGTTTACCCCCTGACTGAACAGCTGAACCAGCGCCAGCTCAGGGTGATGGTGAAAACTGCGCTTGAGGGACTAAATAACCAGCTGCTTGAATTTTTGCCCGCGGAAATAATAAAAAAATTCAATTTGCCGCGGCTGGAAAAAGCCCTGCCCCAGATCCATTTTCCCGGCCAGGAAAAGGAAGCGGTGAATGCGAGAAAAAGGTTTATCTTTGAAGAGCTGTTTCTTTTTCAGCTGGTACTGGCCGCAAGGAAAAGGGACATATCCGGCAGCGAGAAAACCCACCGGTATATCCCCGGGGGGACACTGCTGCATTTATACAGTGAAAACCTGCCGTTTCAGCTTACCGGGAGCCAGCTCAAGGTCTGGGAAGAAATATCACTGGATCTCAATTCTCCCAGACCCATGCACCGCCTGCTCCAGGGAGATGTCGGCTCCGGCAAGACAGTGATATCGACCATGACCATGGTCAGGGCCGCGGAGAGCGGTCTGCAGGGAGTCCTGATGGCGCCTACGGAAATTCTGGCCGAACAGCATTACCTGGGGATGAGAAGAGACCTTGCCGCTATCGGCATAGAAGTCGGACTGCTGACAGGCAGCACCAGGAAGAAGGAGAGGGAGAGTCTCCTTAAAAGGGTCACCGACGGAGAACTGAAACTGCTGGTAGGGACCCACGCCCTGATCCAGGAGGACGTGAACTTTCAGAGGCTGGGCCTGGTAGTGGTTGACGAGCAGCACCGCTTTGGGGTCCGCCAGAGGGCGACCCTGGCGCACAAGGGAAACACTCCGGACACCCTGGTCATGACTGCAACGCCGATACCCCGCACGCTGGCCCTGACCCTGTATGGGGATCTGGATATCTCCATTATAGACGAACTGCCACCGGGGAGGAGCCCTGTAAAGACCTACGCCGCCCTGCCCGGCGCGCTTCACAAAGCCTTCAACCTGATCAGAGAGCAAGTAAACCAGGGGCGGCAGGCCTATATTGTCTGCCCGCTGGTGGAGGAGTCGGAAAAGGTTGATCTGAAAGCGGCTGTTGACCTGGCGTCCAACCTGGCCTCAAACGAGTTAAAAGACTTTAAGGTCGGCCTGCTGCACGGCAGGATGAAGTCCGATGAAAAAGAGGAGATAATGGCTCTGTTTCGCCAGGGAGAAATTAAGGTGCTTGTTTCAACAACAGTGATCGAAGTCGGGGTTGATGTACCCAACACGACGGTAATGCTGATCATGGACGCGGAACGTTTCGGCCTGGCCCAGCTGCACCAGCTGCGGGGCAGGGTTGGGCGCGGCGGGCACCAGTCATACTGTATTCTCATCGCCAGCCCCAAAACAGACGAAGGGCGCGCCCGCCTGAAGGCGATGACCAGTACTTCGGACGGTTTCGCCCTGGCGGAAGAGGACCTGCGCCTGCGGGGACCGGGTGAATTTCACGGCACCCGCCAGTCCGGCCTGCCCGAGTTCAAAATAGCCGACCTGCTGCGCGACTGGAAGGCCCTTGAAGCAGCCCGGGAAGAAGCGCAGGCTTTTGTACAAAAGGACCCTTGTTTCAAAAGCCCTGAGGGCAGAGCCCTGCTGGAAGAGATGCACGCCAGCTTCGGCACCGGCCCTGATTTTATCGGGGCCTAGGGGAAGCAAGGGGACGGTTCTGTTGCTTCCGTGCAGGAGATATACAGCCATGATAAATGCTTGCCGGAAGTATGCGCTGACAATGGGGAAAGGCATCTTAAAATTAATTTTACAGCAAATATAAAGAAAAAGTTAAAAAAATTAAATGCTGCTATTCAAGTTGTAGTTTTAATCATGGATTTTAAAGAAACATTTCACTGGTATTTATTTTTTAAATTGAATTATACTACAAATAACAAAATAACGGAGGTGATTAAATAATAAGAGTTAAATGTTCCTGAAATATATCATGTATGAGAGATAGTGTATGTTTTTGTCACTTGAACCGCCCGTTTTAGCAACAGCTGATAGGTTTATAATAAATTGTCAACTCACCTCCAAAATATTTAATAACTGCAAGCAGGTTAACGACACCGCTTGCAGTTTTTTTTAAAATGATATCCGATGAATATCCTAAAAGTGTATGTGCAATTTTATCAGTAATCTGAACGGGGACAAACCTCTGTTCGGAGCTTGATATAAAGGACGAGGGATTTTTCCGATCAGCATGGCGGGCTGAAGCCCGCCCTACAAAAACTAAAGGAATTTCTCCCTTGAAAAATCCTGTTAATCTGCATTAAATCTTTTTAATCCTGTCAATTTGTTTTAGTTTTTAATTCAGATACATGCTGTATTCTTCCGCGCTGATGGAAGGATGGAGCGCCATGGAAATGCCGCCGGCGATTACTTTGGACGTGTCCAGGATAAGTTGGTCAACTTCCTTGGGCGTGACCATCAGGGCTCCCCCGAAGGGACTCAAAATATCGTTTATTATACCCTGGGTATAGTCCGGCATAACGCTCTGCTGGACCTGGTTCAGCATCGGGTTCGTCTGAAGCTTTTCCAGGAAATGCTCAATCGTGACCTGTGCGATAACAGCGGCGTTCACCACGGTGGGGACGCCGATGGCGATAGTCAGCACCC
>CAZPXL010000078.1:0-8612 GCA_964591005.1 uncultured Eubacteriales bacterium | reverse complement strand
CTTTTTAAAGGGTAAAATTAAAGGCTGCCGACAATACTTTGTCGACAGCCTGAGAAAGAGCCATTACGGCTCTTTCTTTAAATTTTGTGCAATTATCTTAATTGATTCGGCAACTGACTCATGCGCTTTCATAAATCGCCACGCTACTACCACAATGAAAACATATACGGCTATTATAGGTATAACCATAAGCGTTTCGCCAATACCAATCATATTAATCAGACCACCTCCTTGTATTCCATTAATTAATAATTTAACAAGAAATGGTTAATCCCCTTTATTTTATAGCTATTTTATACCTAAGAATATAATGCTCCCAAGGAGTGCGTCACAGGACGAGAGAGGATGATTGTTTTCAAAAAATCACGCCACAAGAGGGGTAGCATTGTGATCACTCAATAGAGAAATCTGATTTCAACTCGGTGGGCTTTGCCAAAATTACAGAGGTTTTTTCATCGGGATGCCGGCCCGCCTGGGGTAAGCGTCCGGCGTCGCTTTGATCTTGCTGACCACAACAAGTTTTCTTTCATCCCCCGTGTAGGGTAGCTGCAGGTCAACAGTTTTATCAACAATTCCTCCCAGAATCGCCAGGGCATTTTCCGCCGATTTAATCTCATTTTCTGTTTTCGGCCCTTTCATGGCTATAAAAACGCCTCCCTCCTTAATCGGGGGAAGACAGTATTCCGCCAGCACGGCCAGAGCAGCCACCGCCCTGGAAACAACAACATCATAACTATCTCTAAATATTTTTTTCCGTCCAAAATCCTCGGCCCGCCCGTGAAGCGCTTCGACATTTTCAAGGACCAACCCTGATATAGCCATTTTTAGGAATTTTACCCTCTTTTCTGTTGATTCCAACATGGTTAAGTGGAGGTCGGGGCGGCATATAACCAGCGGTATGCCTGGAAAACCGGCGCCTGCTCCCACATCCAGGACGCGTGCGCCTTTTTTAATTGCAACCGCTTTCAGGCAGGTTAACGAATCGATCAAGTGCTTTACCGCAAATTCTTCTTCATCAATTATAGCGGTCAGGTTAAAACTTTTATTGGTTTCAATAACCATCTGAAAAAATTTATCAAACTGATCAAGTTGTTTTTCATCAAGCTTTAAACCCACTGCGGCGGCGCCGCCCGACAAGGTCTCTCTCAAAACGCTCATATCTCACCTTAAAAAATATATAAAATTTTTTTCACAGGATTAACAAGATTTTCAGGATTTACAGGATTAATAAATAAATAATATTTTAAAAACAATCATTTATGCCCTTAAATTCTTGTGTAATACGCAGTGTTATTGTTCAATTAGAACACTTATAAGTATTTGAAATCTTGTGAATCTAATAAATCCTGTTAATCCTGTGATAATTATTTTGTTTTTTTGTCTTCTTTGCGGCGGCGTTTTTGTTCCAGGTATATTAGCAGCACTGATATATCCGCCGGGGTTACTCCCGCCAGCCTGGCGGCCTGGCCGATGGATACCGGCCTGACCTGCTCCAGTTTTTCCCTGGCTTCCACCTTGAGGCCCCTGACCTCCCCATAGTCCAAATCCTGAGGGATCTTCTTCTCCTCCAGTTTCTTGTGCCGTTCCACCTGGGCCTGCTGTTTTTTGATATATCCCTCGTACTTCAGCTGAATTTCTACCTGCTCTCTCACTTCTTCCGGCAGATCAGGGTGCAGGGCGGGCAGCATTAACATATGTTCATAGATTATTTCAGGGCGGCGCAGTATCCCGGCCAGAGAAGATCCCTGCTGGGGCAGCGCGGCGCTGTTTAATTCTTTTAAAACTTTTTTTGTTTCTTCAGTTACAGGCACCATGGTCTTTTCCAGCCGAAATTTTTCATCCTCGATCATAATTTTCTTTTTTTCAAAATTTCTATATCTTTCCGGCGTTACCAGCCCGACCTGAAATCCTTTCTCGGTAAGCCTCAGGTCGGCGTTGTCCTGCCTTAAAAGAAGCCTGTATTCAGCCCTGGAAGTTAGCATACGGTAGGGTTCATCTATATCTTTTGTGACCAGGTCGTCTATCATCACGCCTATATACGCCTCGGACCTGCCCAGGGTGAACGGCTCCCGTTCCTTAACATAAAGGGCGGCGTTAATCCCTGCGATAATGCCCTGGGCCGCGGCTTCCTCGTAACCGGAAGTACCGTTGATCTGGCCTGCCGTAAAAAGCCCCGGCACTGTTTTTGTTTCAAGAGAAAGTTTTAGCTGGGTGGGAATAACATAATCATATTCTATAGCGTAGCCGGCCCGCATTATCTCCACTTTTTCCAGACCCGGCATGGTCCGCAGCATGGCCAGCTGCACGTCTTCCGGCAGGCTTGTGGCCATGCCCTGCACGTACATCTCTGTAGTATTCCTGCCTTCCGGCTCAATGAAAACCTGGTGCTCCGGCTTGTCGGAGAACCTCACAATTTTTGTTTCTATGGACGGGCAGTAGCGGGGGCCCAGGCTCTGGATAAGACCTGTGAAGAGCGGCGCCCGGTGCAGGTTATCCCTGATGATCCGGTGCGTTTCCCCAGTTGTGTAGGTCAGCCAGCACGGCAGCTGCTCTCTATCTTTGATATCCGAAACAAACGAAAAATTGCGCAGCTTCCGGTCTCCCGGCTGAATGGCCATACGGCTGAAATCGATGCTGTTGCGGTCTACCCGGGGCGGCGTGCCGGTCTTTAAACGCCCCAGCTTCAGACCCAGTTCCGCCATGCTGTCGGAAAGCCTTACAGACGGAAACTGACCGTTAGGGCCGCCGGGAAAATGGAGGTCCCCTATAATAATCCTTCCTTTAAGGTAGGTGCCTGTCGTCAGCACAGCCGACCTTGCCTCAAAAACAGCACCGGTACTGGTTACAACCCCGCTGATCTTTCCCCCGGATACAATAAGCCTCTCAACCAGCGCCTGTTTCAGGTCCAGCCCCGGCTGTGATTCCAGCGCCTGCTTCATGCCGGACTGGTAATTTTTTTTGTCCGCCTGGGCCCGCAGCGCGTGCACGGCGGGCCCTTTGGCCGTGTTTAAGAGGCGCATCTGGATAGCGTGGCGGTCTGTGTTCAGCCCTATTTCGCCGCCCAGGGCGTCCACTTCCCGCACCAGGTGTCCCTTGGCCGGCCCGCCCACCGCCGGGTTGCACGGCATCAGCGCGATGTTGTCCATGTTTAAGGTAAGCACCAGGGTGCGGCAGCCCATCCTGGCCGCGGCAAGCCCGGCCTCGCACCCCGCGTGCCCGGCCCCTACCACTACGACATCGTATTTCCCGGCTAAATACTCCACTTGCGCCGCCTCACTTCCCGATACAGAAATCGGCAAATATCCTGTCCAAAAGGTCCTCTGTGACTGTCGACCCGGTAATTTCACCCAGCGCTTCCCAGGCGGCTCTGATATCTATGGCGATTATATCAACGGGTACGCCGCTTTTGATGCCCGACTGCGCCTCTTCCAGGTGTGCAGACGCTTTTTCCAGGGCCTGCCTGTGCCTGGCGTTGGTCACCAGAACAGTATCGGAACTTGTTATCCGCCCTTCCATAACGTTTTCAAAAATTATTTTTTCCAGCTGGTCCAGCCCGGTTCCTTCTTGTGCTGAAACCCATAAAACCGGCCGTCCGGCAGCGTGCGTTGCTACTTTGTTTATGTCAATTATTTTTTCCTCAATATCCGCTTTGTTTATGAGAAAAATTGTTTTCTTTCCTTCCACAGATTTAATAACAGCCAGGTCTTCTCCTGTCAATTCTCTCGAGGCGTCCAGGACCAGCAGCACGAGGCCGGCTTTTTCAATGGTTTCCTTTGTTTTTTCAATCCCGATCTTCTCGATTATATTTTCCGCTTCGCGCAGCCCCGCCGTGTCGATTATTTTGAGAGGGATACCGCCAATATTAATTATTTCCTCTATAATATCCCTGGTTGTGCCCGGTATATCGGTGACTATAGCCCTGTTTTCCCGCAGCATGGCGTTAAGGAGAGACGACTTCCCGACGTTGGGCCGCCCGATTATAATAGTGCTGATCCCTTCCCGGTATATTTTTCCCGCGTCGGCCCCCCTGATTAATTCTTTTAGTTCCCCGAGGATCCCTTCGCTGTTGCGGGATATTTCCGTCATTGTCCTTTCCTCCAGGTCTTCATCGGGAAAGTCAATGTTCGCCTCTACCTGCGCCAGCAGCCCCAAAAGATTGTCTTGTAAAATAAAAATTTTCTTTGATAGTTCTCCTTTGAGCTGTGTTGCCGCCAGCTTTAACCCGCCTTCGGTTTTGGCGCGGATCACGTCTATCACAGACTCGGCCTGGGCCAGGTCCATCCTGCCGTTCAAAAAAGCTCTCATGCTGAATTCGCCCGGGCCGGCCAAACGCGCTCCTGCGGCAAGGGTTAGCTCCAATATTTTTTTCAGGGGCAGCGCTCCCCCGTGGCAGTTGATTTCCACAACATTTTCCCTGGTATAAGTATGCGGCGCTTTCATATAACCCAGCAGGACCTCGTCCACCAAAGTGCCGTCAAGGTCATAAATATGGCCGTAAATAAGGCTGCCGCCGGGCGCGTCGGACCATTCGCCCCTCTTTGCCCTGAATATTTTTCCGGCTATATCGGCGGCAGACGGACCGCTTAATCTAACTATACCGATACCCCCCTCGCCCAGGGGGGTGGAAATCGCGGCAATCGTGTCGTTTAACAAGGAGCCTTCCTCCGGTGTCATGATTTTTAAAAACCCAGCGGAATGTCTTCCGCTGGGTTAACTTTATTTCTTGGGGGATATGATAATTTTGCGGTAAGGTTCTTCACCTTCACTAAAGGTGTATATGTCATCCCTTCCCTGCAGGGCTGTGTGTATAATTCTCCGTTCCTGGGAGCTCATCGGTTCCAAAACCACGTTTCTTCCTCTTTGCTTGGCTTTGTCGGCCAGTTTCAGCGCCAGCCTCTGGAGAGTTTTTTCACGCCTGTTGCGATATCCCTCAATGTCTATAATAATTTTTTTTCTGGTCTCCTGGTTTTTGTTTGCGGAAAGGTTTACCAGGTACTGCAGGGCGTCCAGCGTCTCACCCCGCCTGCCTATTAGAATACCCAACTCAGGACCTTCCAGGTTAATGAACATAGTTTTCTCTTTTTCCGAAATATTTATTTTAACGTCAAGGTCCATGTTCTGAAAAATATCTTTTAATAAACCGGAGGCTCTGTTAAGAGGATTTTCTTTTAATATTATCTTAACCCTGGCCGGCTTGACCTTTATTAAACCTAAAATGCCCTTGGAAGGTTCCTCGAGAACTTCCACATCGACTTCGTCTCTGGTGGCGTCCAACTCTTTGAGAGCCATTTCAACGGCCTCTTCCACGGTTTTCCCTATTTTTTCGACAATTTTCAATTCCCGCCAACCTCCCCTTTAACCGGTAGGTTCTGTTTGTTGATAAAATACTGCTGGATGCTGCTGACCACGTTAAATACCACCCAGTACAGCGCCAGCCCGGCCGGAACTGTGGCTGATATCCAGCCGATAAAAACAGGCATCGTGTAAAGCATCATCCTTTGTGTCGGGTCGTTGCTCATGGTCGTCAGTTTGGATTGAAGGTAAGTCGTAACCCCTGCCAGAACCGGCAGTATATAGTAAGGGTCCTTATCAGTCAGGTTTTGCAGCCAGAAAAAAGTTGCGTGGGCCGGGTTTACATAATCAAAAGTAAACAGCGAACGGTAGAGGGCAATTAAAATCGGCATCTGGATTAAAAGAGGCAGGCATCCCGCTGCAGGGTTGACATTATGTTCCTTGTACAGCTTCATAATTTCTTCCTGCATTTTTTTCGGGTCCTTGTTTTTCCACTTATCCTGAATTTCCTTGATCTTTGGCTGAATCTGCTGCATTCCCAGCATTGACTTCATTTGTTTCTGCGTCAAAGGGTAAAGGACCATTTTTATCAGTACAGTGAGCAGGATAATGGCAAGGGCGTAACTGGGAACGCCTAAAGAACCGGTTAAATAATAAAGGTTATTTAAAAGCCATGTCATACCGTCCACAATTGCCTGAAATATACCCAAAAACTTCCGCCTCCTTAACTTGACTTTTTAAAGTCAAGCGGCTACTTTATCCTGCTTTACACCGGATCGTATCCACCAGGGTGAAAAGGATGGCATTTCATCAACCTGACCAGGGCCATCCGGGTTCCCTTAAAGACGCCGTACTTTTCTACTGCTTCTATCGCATATTGAGAACACGTGGGATAAAAGCGGCATGACGGCTTTTTAAGCGGTGACAAAAGCAGTTGGTAGAGCCTGATTATAGAAATCAAGATAACCTTCATAGTATCATCACCTGTTATATACTTTTTTTAATAATTTCAACAAGCTTTCTTCAACCTGCTTGTAATCTAAAGCCACAATGCCGCGCCTCGCTACAAATACGAGGTCAAACCCGCCTGAAAAAATATCGCTGTTCAACCTGCATGCTTCCTTCAGCAGGCGTCTGACCCTGTTTCTGGTAACAGCATTACCTGTTTTTTTGCTGACAGTAAAGCCAAAGCGACAAAAATCTAAATTATTGGCTAAAAAATATATTACCAGGTAGCGGTCCGCAAAAGACTTCCCCCGGCTGTACACGTTTCTGTATTCCTTATTTTTTTTAAGTGTGGTAAGGACTTTCATTTAATCCTCTGTTTGAAGCTTTTTAATCCCTCTCAACCATATTATTTTACAAAATTAAAAATAATTAAATGCACCCATTATATAGTATTAACCAAAAAACTATACACTGATACTCAAAAAGTCTGTAAACATTTATAAAGGCCACTTTGATTAAGCGGCCTTAAGCGGTTAATCTCTTCCTGCCTTTAACTCTCCTTCTTTTTATAACATTTCTACCTGAGAGGGTAGACATTCTTTTTAGAAAACCATGAACTTTTTTATGTTTGCGAGTCTTTGGCTGGTAAGTACGCTTCATAATCTACACCTCCTTTATTGCGAAAAACACCAAAAAGCTTCACACTGACACACACACCCATTATATAGTAATCAATATCCAACGTCAAGGAGCAACCTTATTGGGCTGAAGGCCCTATTAATCTTTAAAAAGCCTGTTGATAACTTAAGTAAATTTTGGTATTATTTTATTGGCTTGTATACCCGCATGCCTTTGTTTTTCAACAGCTTTAATTATAAGTTGTTGATTAATTTGTGAATAAACAAACCTGAAATACCTCCCTACCTAGGAGGGTTTTTTAGGATTAAATATTTTTTGTAATAATCGGGGGTTAGTCATGCTTAGAAGTGAAGTTCTGGTTCTATGGGATAAGGCGCTAAAAATTTTAGAAAAGAGACTTAATAAAAATTCATTTGATACATGGCTAAAACCCCTTAAGCCCCTTGGCTGCCACGATAACACCATTATTATCGAGGTGCCTAATAATTTTTCCCGCGGCTGGCTCAGCGACCGGTACGCGCCGCTTTTAAAAAATGTTTTTCAAAACATCACCAGGCAAGATATCGGGGTCCAGTTTCTTTTATCAAGCGAAATTCCCGATATGCAAAACAATTCTTTTATAAAGCCAGTAGAAAATTTTCAATCATCCCCGTTGAACCCGAAGTATACCTTTGATACTTTTATTATCGGAAACAGCAACAGGTTTACTCATGCCGCCTGCCTTGCCGTAGCGGAAGCCCCGGCCAAGGCTTATAACCCTTTATTCATATATGGGGGTGTCGGTCTGGGCAAAACCCACCTGATGCATGCCATCGGCCAATATATCATGTACCACAACTCCCCTTTAAAAGTATTTTACGTAACTTCAGAAAAATTCACGAACGAATTAATCAATTCCATCCGGGATGATAAAACCGTGGAATTCAGGAATAAATACCGCGGCATGGATATTTTGCTTGTTGACGACATACAGTTCCTGGCCGGCAAAGAACGTACCCAGGAGGAATTTTTCCATACATTCAACACACTGTACGAGGCTAATAAACAAATAATTATTTCCAGCGACCGCCCTCCCAGGGAAATACCCACACTTGAGGACAGGCTGAGGTCCCGTTTTGAATGGGGCCTGATCACCGATATCCAACCGCCGGACCTGGAAACCAGGATTGCCATTTTACGCAAAAAATCACAATTAGAAAATTTAACAGTCCCAGATGATACAATAGTTTTTATCGCAAATAAAATTCAATCAAACATTCGGATCCTGGAGGGAGCTTTAAACCGTGTCATAGCCCGTTCTTCCTTAAACGGAGAAGAGATTAACCCTGAAATGGCTGCCGATGTTTTAAAAGATATTCTCCCAAACAGACCCCGTCCGATAACCATTCAACTGATACAAGAAGTTGTAGCGGATTTTTACAGCCTGAGGGTTGAAGATTTTAAATCTAAAAAAAGAAATCGCTCAATTTCTTTTCCCCGCCAGATAGCTATGTACCTATCCAGGGAATTGACCGACTCATCTCTGCCCCAGATCGGCAATTCTTTTGGCGGTCGTGACCACACCACAGTTATCCATGCCAATGAAAAAATAAACGAGGAGTTAAATAAAAACAGCATTTTTCAAGAAACCATCAAAGACCTGATAAATTTAATCAAAAAGAGTTAATAATTTTAGTGTATAAATTGTTATTTATTTTGTGGGTATTTTAAGACATTGTTCGACAATAATATTT
>CAZPXL010000077.1:4283-8621 GCA_964591005.1 uncultured Eubacteriales bacterium | reverse complement strand
ATATTTCGCTGTTGTTTCGGGTAATTCCTGCTCATATAAAAAATAACGGGCATATCCGGGTTAATATTTAGTATGGCTTTAGTTTAACCATCTTTGTTAAATAGTAGTAAAATACTGATGCAAAAAATAGAAGTCCGGCTGATTAAGCCGGACAGAGGTTTTACAAAGTCTCCATGTCATGTTTTCAAAAAAAGACTTTCTTATTTTTCTTTGAGCTCATTTATTATGGCTGGACCAGAACTTGTGCCAATCCTTGACGCGCCGGCCTCGATCATGGACAGGGCCGCTGCAAGGCTCCTGATGCCGCCGGATGCTTTAACACCTGCGCTGCCGCCGACAGTCCGCTTCAGCAGGGCCACGTCAGCTGCAGTGGCGCCGCTTTTACTCCACCCCGTGGAGGTTTTAACGAAGTCTGCTCCAATTTCAAGGGCCAGGCGGCAGGCCGTAATTTTTTCGCTGTCGTTTAACAGGCATGTCTCCAGAATTATTTTAATAATCGTGCCGGGATTCACAAGCCTGGCGCTCTCCGCGACTCCAGCCAGGTCTGATTTCACCTTTTTATAAAACCCGCCTTTAAGAAAACCTATGTTTATTACAACGTCCAGTTCAGCAGCGCCGCTGCGGACAGCGGACGCTGCTTCGAGCGCTTTTATTGGCGGTTCGCCGGCGCCAAGGGGAAATCCAACCACAGAACATACTTTAATATTTGACCCGGACAGTTCCTTACTCGCTGTTGCAACGTAGCACGGGTTCACGCAAACCGAGGCGAAACCAAAGGATTTCGCCTCTGCGCATAACAACACAATATCATCGGGCAGGGCATCGGGCCTCAGCAGGGTATGGTCTATCAGCCCGGCTAAATTTGATCGGGTTATTTTCATATTGGCGCTCCACGGTATTTTAATCTTTTTCCAGAGCCAGGCAAACAAGCCGGTCAATAAGTTCAGGAAATTCAATGCCGGCCGCTCTGGCTGCGTCGGGGAAAAGGCTCGTCGCGGTCATGCCCGGTATGGTGTTCACTTCAAGGATATACGGGGCGCCGCTTTTATCCAATATAAAATCGATCCTGGACAGCCCCCGGCACCCTATTGCCTTATAAGTACGAACAGCCAGGTCTTTTATTTTATCCTGGCATTCAGAGGAAATACGGGGCGGGATAATATGGTCGCTCATTCCAGCGGTATACTTGGCATCATAGTCGTAAACACCGGTTGCCGAAACGATCTCGATTAAAGGCAGCGCCACGGGGTCATCGTTGCCGAGCACTGATGCCGTTATTTCAACACCTTCAACGAACTGCTCGACAAGGGCGGCCGGATCATATTTAAAAGCCAGCTCAAATGCATCAACAAGTTCTTCTTTTTTCTTTACAAATGATATCCCGATTGTTGAACCCTGGGTAGGCGCCTTAACCACCAGCGGCAGGCCCATTTCTTGAAGTACCTGTTCACATATTTTATCCAGACCGACTGCCCTGGCCTCCAACTTGCTGATTGTGGTAAAGCGGGGTGTCGGAAGCCCTTCAAAAAAGAGGATCTTCTTGGTGGCTGTCTTATCCATGGCCAGGGCGCTGGCAAGAACTCCCGAACCGGTATATGGTATGTCCAGCATTTCAAGCATCCCCTGTATCGTGCCGTCTTCACCGTACCTGCCGTGCAGCGCTAGAAAAGCCAGGTCAATGCCTTCCGCCTTTATTCTTTCAACAACATCAAAGCCGGCGTCTATTTTCACTGCCGGGTAACCTTTACCTTGCAGTGCTTTATAAATAGCATCGCCAGTCCTGAGGGAGACGTCCCGCTCGGATGATCTGCCGCCCATTAAAACGCCAATTTTAGGCGCCACTTCATTCACCTCCAAATATGTTTAGCCTGGACTGATTCTATTATATTCGTTTCAATTCAAGAAAATCCTCCGGTGACAGTGTTTTCCCTTGACTCAAAACAATCGTTTTTTATATAATATAGTACGTACCCAATATACACAGGGGAGTAGCTCAATGGTAGAGTACTGGTCTCCAAAACCAGGTGTTGCAGGTTCGAGTCCTGTCTCCCCTGCCAGGATTATTCAGCGCCCTAATATACAGGGCGCTCTTGTTTTTGCCTGGAAGCAGGGGGAAGCATGAGAACCGTCCCCATGCTTCCTTTGATTGCAAACCTGTAAAGATCGGAACAGTCTTGATAGAAATCCCTCGCTGCTTTCTCCTCGCAGATATCATCCAGGTCCTGTTTTAGTTCCCCGGTGTATGCCGCGCCAGTTTTTAAGGCCTGATCGTAATCAGAATATACTTTATTGTAAAGCTCATCCAGATCCTTGAAAATAATTTCACTCCAAAATTTAAGCCAATCGTGCACCAGCATAATTTCAATAGTCTTCCCGGACAATTTATCACATAAATATTGATTGGAAATCAAGGTTTCACTGTTTAGGATCTCTGATTCAATAATGTATAAAGCAGTTTCCCGGCACTCCTTAACTTTTTCGGGGGATGTCTTTATATCCTCGTGGTGCAGTAATCTCCAGGCTGCATAAGCTTCCGGCAGAGTATGCCCGGGGTATTCCGACTGCTTTCCCGCTCCTCCCCCTTCTTTAATTGGCTGCGGGATCAGCTCCCATGAAACATAATTTTTCAGAGTTCGCTCAGTAATATTGATGCCTAAAGCAGACAATTCACCCCTGACAACGCCAAGTACTACCATGTTAACAACTCCTTGGGATTATTTTGCAACAGTGCATTTATAATTGCATGGTAATTAATTACCGGTAAATATCTTTTCCTTGGGTCATTAATATGTGAAATATACATTACATGGTTAAAGTTTATAAAAATCATTCATGCTGACAGAACATTAATATGTGAATTGTTTATTGCATGGTTATTCATAATAATATAGCATGCATTTTGACAGGTCAATAATATATGTAAACATTATTTCATCAACGTCATTAGTTAAAAATGCCTGATCGAAGGCGCCATATAATAAAACAATAAACCACGGAGCCAAATCCGCGGTTTATATGGATAAATTAAAAATGAACCTTCCGTCATGACAGCAAGGTTTAATGCCCCCTGGCCTGTCCCTTTTAAAGTCTATTTAAAAACACAGTCCGGCGGGCATTCTTCATCTTTCCCGTCACAGGGATCGGGCCATACGAAACGCTCCAGGTAATAGAGGCACACCTTTGCTTCCCGGTAACCAGGACAGGTAGAAGGGACCTTTGTTTTTTCCGGGTACTCACAGAAGGCGCAGCCCAGTTTAGAAGTTCGGCATAGTATCATTTCAACAACTACCTTTTTATGAATATAATAGGATTATTATACATTATAACAAATTATCCTCTTAATACATAAAAATATACAGTATACTTTTGGCTCCCTCTCGATTCCTGTAAAAAAACTGAATTTCCAGTTATATCGCGGCAATTACTATATAATACTTTTTAGCAAAAAAAATATTACCGCCATACCTGCAATAATTAAAAATATAAACGACTTGTCCCATGTGCTGTACTCGTATGGTTCTGCTACAGCAGGCTGGCCTGACCTTCATCCGCCACCGTTGTTCTCAGTTATGTCTATACCGGCGGAAGCAGTATGCGATGTACTAACCGGCTGCGCGCACACAGGATTGACAGCAGGGTTTATATTTATAAATATAGTGAATGCAATACTAAACAGTAATAGAAACCTCATAATTAACAGCTCCAATATATTTTAAATTTTACTGCACTTATTATCCATGTTTATTGTTTTCCCGGCGCTACCGGATATGCCTGTTTTAAATCAAAGCTGTGGCCGGGTTCAAAAAATATATTTGCCAGGAAGACAGCGGCCATGTCAAAATGGTAACCTTCTGACAGGTCAATTGGTGTTATGAATGACTGTAGCAGGAAGGAAAGATGTTTTTTCTGCTGTTTGGGCATGTCCCGTCCAACAACCGGCCAAAGCGTTTGCTCGGCTTTTTTAGAAAGCTCGTCAGTCGGTTCGCTAAGCGCCTTGGTCAGCTCCTCCATAGTCCAGTTGGATAAGTCATACATTTTGTTCACCTGCTTGGATTTTTATTGAGCGATATGTTTTATCATAAATATTAGGACTTTAAAATTTATTTGCATACTTACTCGGTATAATTTTCACTTTCTTTACAAATTCCTTTTTATGTTTAAATATTTTTGGGATAGAAAAAAATAGCCGCTGCTATTGAAGCTGAACGGCCTTTTAAAAATTATTTAAAAATATTTCTTCAAAAAACATTTGCCAATTAGCGACTAAATATCAAAGCCCTTCTTTTATTTCCTCCAGCATAATATCCATCGCCCTAGCAAGAATACCGTTAAAAGCGC
>CAZPXL010000077.1:3989-4207 GCA_964591005.1 uncultured Eubacteriales bacterium | reverse complement strand
TTACCGTTGTTTCCTCAGTTACATTGATCGACAGATCAGTCATCGCCTTGCTGATATATTCGGCTCCCTTGCTTTTGTGCTGCAGAAAATAACTTAAATCCATTTCCACACAATCGCACCCCTTTCCTTAAAAATATAAATAATTGCAAAAGAAAAAGCGGGAAAACACACCCGCTTTTCTTTTGCAATTATTTTTCAGCCTCAGCTTCTGCTTTTGC
>CAZPXL010000077.1:2628-3976 GCA_964591005.1 uncultured Eubacteriales bacterium | reverse complement strand
GATGCTGGCGGGCACTTCTTCATAGCTGCTGAACTCCATACTGAATGAGCCGCGCCCCTGAGTCATTGATTTAAGGTCAATGGCGTATCGGTACATTTCGGAGAGGGGAACGGTGGCCCTGATTTTTGTTAGTTTTCCTACTTGCTCTGTGCCGAGCACCCGGCCGCGTTTAGTGTTGAAATCACCTATGATATCTCCCATGAAGTTTTCCGGCACCACAGACTCCACGTTCATAATCGGTTCAAGTATGATTGGCTTGGCCAGCATAGCTCCTTTTTTAAAGGCCAGTGAAGCCGCTATTTTAAATGCAAGTTCAGAAGAGTCCACGTTATGGTATGAGCCGTCGTACAGTGTCGCCTTTATCCCTGTAGTGGGATAGCCGGCCAGCACTCCTTCCACCAGCGCTTCACGCAGGCCTTTTTCTACGGCCGGGAAGTACTGCCTGGGAACTGAGCCCCCGAATATATCCTCTTCAAAAACGAAATCCTCTTCCGGACACGGCTCAAAGCGTATCCAGACATGTCCGTATTGTCCCCTGCCGCCGGATTGTTTTTTATGTTTTCCCTCTACTTCAACTTTGGAGCGGATAGTCTCCCGGTAAGGTACTTTCGGGTCAGCGGTTATTACGTCCACGCCAAACTTGCGTTTCAGTTTCTCGATCATGGTGTTGATGTGAAGCTCGCCCATACCGGTCAGCAGCGTCTGCTTGGTTTCAGCATTTTTCTCCACTTTCATGGAGGGGTCTTCCTCTAAAAGCTTGGAAATTGCATCCCCCAGTTTGTCTTCATCGTTTTTACTTTTAGGCGCGATAGCCACTGTCAGAGTGGGCGTCGGAAATTCAACCCCTTCCAGTACTACCGGCTGATCCTTGTCACAGAGGGTGTCGCCCGTACCAGTGTCCTGCAGCTTAACCACAACGGCTAAATCCCCGGTAGGAACAGTGTCTGTTTGAACAGTACTCTTGCCGCGGACAAAGAGGACATTGCCGATACGCTCATTTTTTTCTTTCGTGTTGTTCAGGACCGTTGAATCACTCTTGAAAGTGCCGCTGTACACACGCAGGAAGTTCATTTTACCAACATACGGGTCGGCGATAGTTTTGAATACCAGGGCCGACATTTTCCCTTCACTTACCTCCGGCGCGGGCATGTAACCTGCCACAAAATCCATCAACTGGGCGGCGCCGATATTCTTGGTGGCGGAACCGGCTAAAACCGGAACCACTTTGCGCTGGGCGATACTTTTCTTCAGGCCGTCATTTATTTCTTCAGGGGTTAACTCTTCGCCCTCCAGGTATTTCATGGTCAGGTCGTCGTCTCCCTCGGCCGCGGCTTCAATCAACTGCTCC
>CAZPXL010000077.1:0-2528 GCA_964591005.1 uncultured Eubacteriales bacterium | reverse complement strand
CTTGAAGCCGTTCCATTCACAGGGCACAAGGCTGGTGTGAATGGTAATTTGTTTTGCAATTTCTTCCGGGTGGTAGTCGGAAGTCGTCGTGCCGTCCTCCACCCTGCCCAGACGTGACAGGATCCCGGTATTAAAGAGCATAGCCTCTACCAGGGAGGTTTTACCGGCTCCGCCGTGCGCTACCACCCCAAGGTTGCGTAATTGACCGGTTTGATAATTCTTCAAAATTAGTGCCTCCTTTTGTAAATAATGGTTCCCTTAAATAGATTTTATATACTTATTTATGACCATAAATGGGCTAAAATGGATAAAAAACAAAAAAGAAGAACCCCTGAGAGTTCGGCAGTTTATTTAAATAAACTTCTCAAGTCAAAACACATTTAGACCTCTGTATTAAAAATGTAATTCTACAGTAGTTCGTTAAAATCCTTGTTTTATGAAAAATATGAATCTATTTTTCAAAGAAATATCATATGTGCAAGTAAATATTACACATAGGTAAATTAAGGATGAATAGATATTATCAGGCAGTTATCTTTAATAATATTTCAAAGCAAAAGTTAGCTGCCATAACGAACAGATTTACCATAAGTTGTAAAGGTTTTGTGATGGGTAAACAATCATTTATTTATGGCGCCCTCGTTCTGCTGCTGGCCGCTGCTTTTAACAGAGTCCTTGGCTTTATCTACCAGGTCTTAATGATCAGGCTTATCCTCCCCGAGGGCATAGGCCTCTTTGCCATGGTTTACCCACTATATGTTTTAATAATTGTCCTGGCCACAGCCGGCATACCTGTAGCCATTTCGAAGCTTGTGGCGGAGGAAATGGCGCTCAATAACCCGTCAGGCGCTTATAAAATTTTTTTTGCCTGTTTTGTGACCTTAACTCTAACCAGCGTCATTATTAGCGCCCTCTGCTATATTGGGTCACCTATTTTACTTCAATATGTGTTTCCGAATCCCGGGGTCTATTATATTTTTTTGAGCCTATTACCGGGGGTAATCATTGTAGCGCTGTGTTCGGCCTTGCGTGGGTTTTTTCAGGGGCTTCAGCAGATGAAACCGACTGCTGTCAGCCAGTCCTTGGAACAGCTGGTCAGAGTATTGTCAGGCCTTTTTTTCGCCCGCCTGCTCTTGCCCAGAGGTGTGGAATACGCGGCGGTAGGAGCCTCGCTGGGAGTAATAGCCGGGGAACTGTCCGGGTTTTTGCTGATGACATTCTTTTATTTTAAATACCGTCCCCTGATTCCCGGTGGTATGCCGCGCCGCCCCGGTGAGAACCCTGGAAAAATGGCGTCGAGGATATCGAGCCTGGCAGTCCCTGTCACACTGACACGTTTTATTGCAACACTGTTCTTATGTCTTGACGCCATATTGATACCGCAGCGCCTGCAGGTATGCGGTATCAGTCTGACCGGCGCCACCGCCGCATACGGACAGTTCGTGGGCATAGCCCAGAGCATTCTTTTCGTGCCGGGAATAATAACGATATCAATGGCCACAGCTTTGGTCCCCGCCATATCTGACGCGATTTCTTTAAACAATTTTCAAATGGTCCGCTCCAGGTGTGAAGCAGCAGTCAGAATAACCTTGCTGGCCGGATTACCATTCGCTGTTATCTTCATATTCCTCGGTAATAAAATCTGCGGGTTTATTTTTGGATACCCCGAGGCAGGCGACAGCTTAAAAATACTTGCCCTGGGCGGGCCCTTCCTGTATCTGCAGCAGACGACCACCGGCATCCTCCACGGGATGGGCAGGGCTGCCCTCCCTTTTAAAAACCTGGTCGTGGCTTCGGTTTTTAAATTAGGCGGTATTTATTATTTAACCGGGATGCCTCACCTGGGCATTCAGGGTGCCGCTGCCGCCATAGCCGCAAGCTGCGCCGTGATGGCTGTTTTAAACCTGGTTGATATTAAAGTTTTGACCGGCCTTCAGATCGACTTTGGCAAAATTATCTTGAAGCCGCTTACGGCCGCTGTTGTAATGGGCGCGGTGATACTTATCTCGTACAACAGTTTTTATGCAGGCTCAGAGATATTTGCAACCTTGTGCTCATTAACCGCAGGGCTTTTAGGTTATACCGTTTTCTTGATATTAAACGGCGGCGTTGATAAAAAAGACCTGCTGATTATTAAAAATCTTTAAAACATATTCACAGGATTAACAAGATTTTTAAGATTAACAGGATTTTTAATGCATATTGCATAGGGCAAATAAATATTGGCTGATTTCAAGCCATTATGATTAATTAAATAAATCTTGTAAATCCTGATAATCCTGTAAATCATGTGATAAGTTTTTATAAAGTCTAGTTATTCAAGATGTGTTAGCCCTCTAATTTTCTGCAGATGTATTTCAGCTTTTCCATGAATCCGTAGTCAGTCAGGTCAAACTGGACGGGAGTGATGGATATAAAGCCTTCCCTGATCGCCCATACATCCGTCTCAGGATCATCTTTATCCACGTCAAAAGGTTCGCCGGCCATCCAGAAGTAAACCCTGCCCCTGGGGTCAACCCTTTTATCAA
>CAZPXL010000076.1:0-8630 GCA_964591005.1 uncultured Eubacteriales bacterium | reverse complement strand
AACAGGGGACCTGGCTAAACACGATAAAAGTGCGACAAGAGAACCGTCCCCGATTCAGAGTAAGGTGGTAGACAGGTATGCAGCAGTTAAAAGGAATAAAAATATTGCTGGTGGACGACGAGCCGAACATACTGCAGTTTTTGGAGCTTGGCCTGCAAAACGAGGGTTTTGAGGTAAGAAGCGCCCAGGACGGCATGACGGCTATCAGGCTGCTGAAGGAGTTCCAGCCTCATGTGGCCATATTGGACGTGATGATGCCGGGCATGGACGGCTTTGAAGTCTGCCGCATGATCAAGAAAACTGAGAACGTGGCGGTAATCATGCTCACGGCCAAGGACGAGGTCGACGACCGGGTGAAAGGCCTAAAGCTCGGGGCCGACGACTACATGGTGAAACCCTTCAGTTTTGAAGAGCTGCTGGCCAGGATCTACGCCAGGATCCGCAACCAATTTCCCCATTTGTTCGGAGAAGTCGTAATCGGGCCGTTTCAAATCGATGACCGCCGCAAAGAAATCAGGCTCAATGACCGGGTCCTCGAGCTTTCCCCGACGGAGTACGAACTCCTGAAGTTCATGGTGCTCAACCACGGGCTGGTCTTAAGCAAGACCATGATCCTGGATAAAGTATGGGGCTATGATTTCGGGGGAGAAGAAAATATAGTCGAGGTATACATCCGCTCGCTGCGGGATAAATTGAACGACAAAGAACACCAGCTGATCAGGACCCTGCGCGGCTCGGGATACCGGGTTGATCTGCCATGAGCCAGAAAATTGCCGCCCGGCTTAAATCCATATTAACTCCCAACTCGCTCCGGGTCCAGCTTCTCTCGCGCTCACTGCTGATTATGGCCGTATTGCTGGCGCTGATCGGCATATTGCAGTATGTTTTTATGAAAGAGGTAATCTACAGAAATAAAGCAGAAAGCATGCAGAGCCAGCTCATCTCAATGTACCCCACTATATGGGAGCGTATCGGCACTATTAAGGATAATGGCGACACGCGGCTGCCGCGGTTCTTTATTCCCGAAGCGGAGTTGGCCTTTATTGATGCGCAGGGCAATTACACCGTGCTGTCCGGCGGGCCCGACGGCATAGATCTGCCGAGGCTGGAAACCCAGGAATATCTTGATTTTTTAAGCAGGAAGCTTTTGCTGGAGACCAGGGTTGAGCCCAAACAGGAAACCAGGCTGGTGATAAGGTCAAACTACAAGGTTGTTCAAAGCGGGGGAGAGGAACAGTTACTGGTACTGCAGCCGGTTTTTGAGCACGGCCAGAACCTCGGCATCGTGCAGATAAGTACCAAGACCGGCCCGCTGACAGACCTGCTGGTCCGCCAGTTGTTCAACTTCCTGTTCCTTTCACTGATCGCCTTGATCTTTGGGCTGATTGCCTTTTTACCGGTCCTGAGAAGGACCCTGGACCCCCTGTCCAACATGGTGGATACCGCCGGGCAGATCGACGCCGGGAATTTAGCCAGGCGTTTCCCGACCAACCAGGGGCAGGTGGAAATAGACCGCCTGGCGGAATCTTTTAACGGGATGCTGGAGCGGCTGGAGGCTTCATTCGAGGCGGAGAAAGAAACCCAGGAGCAGATGCGCCGCTTCATATCTGACGCCTCCCACGAGCTGCGCACACCGCTGACCTCCATCCGTGGTTTTTTGGAGGTGCTGCTGCGCGGCGCGGCTGACCAGCCGGAACAGCTGCATAAAGCTTTAAACAGCATGCACGGCGAATCGGTGCGCCTGACCAAGCTGGTGCATGACCTCCTGCTGCTTTCCAAACTCGACCGCACGCCTCACATCGAGCTTAAGGAAGGCCGGCTGGACACCGTTCTCCGGGAAATGGAGCCGCAGCTGCACATTCTCGCCGGCGGCAGGAAGCTTGACTTGAACATTGAGCCGGACATAATATGCAGTTTTGACACTGATAAAATGAAACAGGTGGTGTTGAACCTGTTCCACAACGCGGTGCAGCACACGGACCCCGAAAAGGGACAGATCCGGGTCTCGCTGGTTAAAAGGGACGGCGGTGTCCAGCTGACAGTTCAGGACAACGGGTCCGGGATCACCGAAAGTCACCTTCCCTATGTCTTTGACCGCTTTTACCGCATCGATTCCTCCCGGACGCGTAAATACGGCGGGGCCGGCCTCGGCCTGGCGATCACCAGGTCCATCGTAAACGCCCACGGCGGAACCATCAGCGTGGAAAGCAAAGAAGGGGAAGGCTGCACTTTTACCATCTGGCTCCCTTAAGTGCGACAAGTGCGACAAGGGGACGTTCCGCGACAGGGGGACGGTTCTCGCCTGTCGCATTTTTGAAAAAAGAATATTCTCGATAAAAAACAGAGGTTAACTGGCAGGGCGGGTTTTATTCCCGCCGTTTTTGTTTGTGCTCCTCTTCCAAATAGGCTGATAAAACCCCGGTTAAAAACACGATGGAGCATTAGAACAACCCTCGTGATTCCCGGTCCGACACAGCCAGCGTGCCAACAACCCCGTCCCCTTGACACGCCCTTGTCTCACCACACTTTCAGTTAATGTTCAGTTTCCATTAAGGGATATTTCAGGTAACAAAGATATTATTGTTGATAAAGGTTCTATAAAACGCGTGGATGTTGAGGGGATACCGCATGAAAAATATCTTCAGCTCACTAAAACTTAATAAGGTACCGGGACTCTTTAAAAAGAAAAAAATTCTTTATGGCACAATAGCCGCAGCAGTTTTGTTAATTATATGTGGCTATTTTTTATGGGGCAACAGCAAATCAGACAGCAAATACATAACCAGCACCGTTAAAAGAGGCACTGTCTCAAACACCATCCCGGCTACCGGCACCATCCAGCCGGTGAGCACCGTATCGTTAAGTTTTGAAAACGCGGAAATCATCAAGAAGATTCACGTTAAGGTAGGGGATCACGTGACCACCGGGCAGCTCCTGGCCGAACAGGTGGAGGACGACCTGGAAGCGCAGGTGGCCCAAAACGCGGCCAGCCTTAAAAGCGCAGCTGCCAAGCTGGCAGAACTGGAAAACGGCTCTACGGAGGAAGAAATAATCAAGGCCGAGACCAGTGTGAAAACCGCTCAGAATTCATATGACCAGGCAAAAACAAACCTGGAGCGGTATCAACAGCTTTTCGAGGCGGGGGCTGTTTCCCAGTCCGACCTGGACTCGGCGGAGAGCACTTTCATCAGCGCGGAAAGCAGCCTGAGGCAGGCCGAGGCCACATTGAGGACGACCCTGGCCGGCGCCACGGCGGCGGAAATCGCCGCGGCGGAAGCCACTTATGAAAGCAGCAGCGCCCAGCTTAAGATGGCGCAGAAGGAACTGACCGGGGCGAAGATGACCAGCCCGATGAACGGTATTGTCAGTGAGATAAACGGCGGTGAAGGCCAGAGGGCCACCGCCAACAACAACAGCACGAGCAGCGGCAGCGGGTTTATGACGGTAATTTCAGAAAAGCTGCAGGTGGAGGCCCAGGTTAACGAGGCCGACATTGGAAGCCTGCAGGCAGGCCAGACAGCGGAGTTGACCGTCAACGCTTTCCCGAACAAAACCTTTACCGGCAGGGTAAGCAGCATATCTCCCATAGCCACCACGGTTTCGAACGTACAGGTCTATGATACGGTGATCACGCTTGATGACAACCAGAAAGAGTTAAAAGCCGGCATGCCGGCGACCATAACCATAATTGTTGAGGAATCCGAAGACGTACTTACCGTGCCCAAGGGAGCAGTCACCTATGCCGCCAAGCAGTCCGCCGGGACAGGAAACGGCCCCGGCCGCGGCGCCAGCGTCATGGTCATGGATAAGTCCGGTAACATGTCTGCCAGGCAGGTGGTACTGGGACTGTCGGACTCCAGCAACTACGAAGTAAAAGAAGGGCTTAACGAAGGCGAAACGGTGGTGATCGGAACCGGAACCGGCAGCGGCACTTCCGGCACTTCAGGTACAAGCACAAATCCTGGTTCAAGCAGCGGCGGCAGCACAAACAGCAGCAGTGGCAATAACAGGAACGCAGGCGGCGCAGTGTTTATGGGCGGCGGGCCGCCCCGGTAGGACGCTGTTAGTCCAACGCGCCAATGAAAATTGAACTTAGGATGGTGTGATATGTCCGGGAATGCAGCAATTGTGATGGAAAACATCAAGAAAATATATGAAATGGGAGAAACCCAGGTATTTGCCCTGAGGGGCGTATCACTTACCGTGCAGGAAGGCGAAATGGTAGCTATCATGGGGGCTTCCGGTTCGGGCAAAAGTACACTGCTCAACCTGATCGGCTGCCTGGACAGGCCGACGGAGGGCGCCTACTACCTGGACGGTGAGAATGTTTCGGATTTGGATAAAGACCAGCTAGCCAAAATACGCAACAAGAGGCTTGGCTTCGTATTCCAGGGCTTCAACCTGCTGGGCAAAGTGTCCGTGCGGGACAACGTAATGCTGCCGCTTGTATACGCCGGCACACTGAAAAGCGAAATAGAGGAAAGAGTGAAAGAGTCCCTGGCCTGGGTCGGGCTGTCGCAATACATCAACCATTACCCCGGCCAGATGTCCGGCGGCCAGCAGCAGAGGGTTGCCATCGCCCGGGCCCTGGTGAACACCCCTTCCCTGGTCCTGGCGGACGAACCGACAGGCGCCCTTGATTCCAGGACCAGCGTGGAGATTATTGCAGTTCTCCAGCGTCTGAATACAGAGAAGGGCATCACCGTGATCATAGTTACCCACGAAAAGGAAATCGCCGATTACTGCCGCCGCCTGGTCGTCCTGAAGGACGGCCATATAATAGAAGACACGCCGGTTGCAAATCCCGCCGACGCTGCCGCGGACCTGGCCGCGATGCCGGCAGAAGTGGAGGCGGTTAGTTGAAATTCTCAAATAACTTTGAAGTAGCCCTGAATGGGATAAAAGCAAACAAGATGAGGTCATCCCTGACCATGCTCGGCATCATCATCGGAGTTGCCGCCGTGATTATCATGATTTCGGTGGGCCAGGGAGCCAGCAAGAGGATCTCCGACCAGATTTCCAGCATGGGCTCGAACCTGCTCATGATCTACCCCGGCGCCAGCAGCGGCCCCATGCGGGGCGGCGCGGGCAGCGTCAACAGCCTCACCCTGGAGGACGCCGAGGCCATCGGCGAGCTGGCCCTGGTGGCCAATTCCGTGCCGGAGCTGAGCACCAGCGGCAACGTGCAGTACGGTAACCAGACCTGGACCTCCACGGTCGACGGCACTACGCCGGAAATGCAGGATATCAAGCAGTGGACGCTCAGCTCGGGCTCATTTTTCACCAGCGAAGACGTGGCCAACACCAGCATGGTGGCGGTGATCGGCAGCACGGTCGCGGAAAACCTCTTTCCCTCCGGCAACGACCCGGTGGGTGAAAAAATCACGATTAACAAGCTGGGCTTCACGGTCATCGGCGTGCTGAGCTCCAAGGGCGCGGCCATGATGGGCCAGGACCAGGACGACATGATCTACGTGCCGATCAGCACGGTGCAGACCAGGATGGTCGGCTCAAAATATGTCAGAACAATTAACGTCCAGGCTGAAACCGAAAACAGCATGACATACGTCCAAAGTAATATAGAAGCACTTCTCAGGGAGCGGCACCGCATTGCCGATTCCGCGGAAAACGACTTCAACGTGCGCAACCTGACCTCTGTCCTGGAAACGATGGAAGAAACCACCGGCACCATGACCATGCTGCTGGCCAGTATAGCGGCTGTGTCCCTGCTGGTGGGAGGCATCGGCATCATGAATATCATGCTTGTTTCCGTAACGGAGAGGACCAAGGAAATCGGCCTGCGCATGGCGGTCGGAGCCACCGAAAGCAATATTCGCGACCAGTTCCTGGTGGAGTCCCTCGTGCTCTGCCTGGCAGGCGGCTTCGTGGGCATCCTGCTCGGAGTGGTGAGCTCCAGTTTAATTTCGAAATTCGCCGGGTGGAACACCTATGTGTCATTCTACTCCATATTATTATCCGCGGGATTTTCAGCTTTAATCGGTATTTTCTTCGGCTATTATCCGGCAAAAAAAGCATCCGGCCTGGATCCGATCGAAGCGCTCCGGTTCGAGAAGTAAAAACGTCAAGGGGGTATCCAAATGAGTATCTCTTCAGTATTATTGATGCCAAGACTAAGCATGCCGGCGCCGGACCGCGGCGATGAAAAGAAAAATTTTGAGCAGGAAGTCCCGGAATGCCTGATCTGGAATGACGTCTCCAGGTCAGAGCAGCAGGAAGCGGCAAAAGAACCGGGCGAGACGTATATCGTGGAATCCACAGATAATGTTGAGTTCTATTTTGTCTGGCCCATCCCGCTGGTCTTTGACGAGTTTACAGTCGACTAAGAGGTGACAGTGCGACAAAGGGATGCGACAAGGGGACGGTTCTCCTGTCGCGCTTTTGGTTTTTGTATACAGCGGAACGGGGACACACCCGAAACCAGGGAATGTCCCCATATGCGACAGGAGAACCGTCCCCCTGTCGCAAATTTTAAGATAAACTTAATAAATTAATATCCAAAATCAAGTATAATAACTGACAAGGATCGGTAATTTGTTGCCACCAACAATCAAAAAAACCAGATCCGGTAAAGTCAGAGGTACAGGCCATGAAATCAACATTTTTACAATCGATTTCGCAAATCCTCAAGGGAGCAGCCTCAGCCTTTCAGACCTTTCCCGCTGCGATCGCCTGCGCGCTGGCGTTCGCGGTCGTGACCATGATCAGGATCCAGCTTGACTGGCCCATGCAGGAGCCCTATAATTTCCTGTTTAACTGCCTGCACTGGGCTTTCGCATTGGGCGCCGTGTTCAGCCTGGCGGCGATTACCGCGGCCCAAAGCCGCTTCGACCGGGGACGGGCTTTCCTGGCTGCCAACTTGCTCGGCATCGCGGCCGCGGGTGTGACCTTTCTGGCGCTCTACCTGACCGGCGGGGCGGAATCAGACTCGATGGTGTCCCGTTACATGGTAATCTCGGGGATTGCCGCAGCCCGTGTCAGCACGGCCATCCTGGTCAGTTTCCTGGCCTTTGTCATCCTGGCCGGCTATCCGGAAGAACAGTCCGGCTTCGCCCGTTCCCTGTTCATGACCCAAAAGGCATTGTTCATCGCCCTGGTCTACGGCGGGGTGATTACGGCCGGCGCCTCCGGCGTCGCGGGCGCCGTCGAGGCCCTGCTTTATCCTGAAATGAGCGAAAAAGTATATATGTATATCGCCACCCTGACCGGCTTCCTGGGCTTTACCATTTTCGCCGGTTATTTTCCGGACTTCCGCCGGGGCAAGGTCGATGAACACCGCGAAGAAGCCCAGAAACAGCCGCGTTTTATCGAGATCCTTTTCGAGTACATCCTGGTCCCGATCGTACTGGCTTTGACCGCCGTCCTGCTGATCTGGGCCGTCCGCACTGTTGTTACCGGGACGTGGCCCGTATTCGTGCAACTGTACGGCATCGCGACCAGTTACGCCGCCGGCGGGATCTGGCTGCATGTAATGGTCACCCACCTTGAATCCGGCCTGGCCAAATTCTACAGAAGGATATACCCGGTCACCGCGCTGGTGATCCTGGCCTTCGAGGCCTGGGCCCTGTTTATCCAGCTGGGCCAGACGGGCCTCAAAACAACCGAATATTCCTTCGCCCTGATCTGGGTTGTCGCCGTGGTGTCCGCCGTGCTGCTGCTGATCCGGAAGGCCAAAGCCCATACGGCGATCGCCGCCCTGATCTGCGCGGCAGCTGTTTTTTCGGTGCTGCCGGCGGTTGGTTACCAGGCCCTGCCCGTCACCGCCCAGGTGAGCCGGCTGGAAAAACTGCTGGTCAGCCAGGGGATGCTGGCGGACGGCCAGCTGACCCCCGCGAAAACCGAACCGGAACAGGACGTGCGCGAGTCAATTACCGACGCGGTGTCCTTCCTGGCCTACGCCAGGGACGCGGAGCTGCCGGCCTGGTTTGACCGGCGTCTCGGTGAAAGCGGCGTATTTAAAAGCAAACTTGGCTTCGAACAGGCCTGGCCCAAGCCTGAGGAGCCATATAACGGGGGAGGCATGGGTATTGCGCTGACGCTGGCGCCTGGTGCCGTCGACATCAGCGATTACACCTGGGCTGTAAATATGCTGGGTTATTACGGGAAGGGTAATGATTCGGCCACGGTAGAGGGCGTCAAAGGAGTATACCGGATCGACTGGACAGTTACCGACCCGGATGGGGCGGGGACTTTGGCGACTTTAAAGATCGAGCTGGACGGCCGCGTGATCCTGGAGCAGGACATGAACTCCTATATAGACCGGATTTCCGCAAAGTACCCGCCGGGCGAGGGAAGACCCGCCGAGGCGACTTTAGAGGACATGAGCCTGCGGTTGGAAACCCCGGAAGTATCCGTCCTGCTGATCTTCAACAACGTCGACATCAACGTTGATCCCCGCCGGGACAATATCTACTACGGCCTCAACCCGGGCGCGCTGTACTTAAAAGAAAAACCATAATATACACGAGTGCGACAGGGGAAAGTGCGACAAGGGGACGGTTCTCCCGTCGTACTTTTGGTTATTGTATACAAGAATGCGACAAGAGAACCGTCCCCTTGTCGCACCATTTGCGGGAGGTGATGCCGTGCAAAATATTTTTGATTACCTGGAG
>CAZPXL010000075.1:0-8636 GCA_964591005.1 uncultured Eubacteriales bacterium | reverse complement strand
TTGAGCAGCGGGAACCCCAGCGTCCGATAACCTTGTCCCCCTCGTAAATTTCCACAACCTCGCACATGTTGGAACAGCCGTTGCATTCAAAACTCCCGGTGCGGTAAGGAAGCCCTGCAATTTGAAAACCCTTAAAGCTTGTCTGCCTGTTCCGCACTTCTTCCCGGGCCAGCTGGGCGGCGCCGATAGCGCCCATTATGCTGAAATGTTTTGGTATTAATACCGGCTCTCCCAGGGCTTTTTCAAAAGCCGCCTTTATTCCCTCGTTAGCCGCCACGCCACCCTGGAACACGATGGGGGGCAGGATCTCCTTTCCCTTGCCCACGTTATTCAGGTAGTTTCGCACCAGGGCCTCACACAGGCCGTTAATAATATCGGGGATCTGGTGGCCCATCTGTTGTTTGTGGATCATATCCGATTCGGCAAAAACTGTACAGCGCCCGGCAATCCTTACCGGCACCTTTGACTGGAGAGCCAGCTCACCAAACTGGGTAATCGGTATATTCAGCCGTGACGCCTGCTGGTCTAGAAAAGAACCTGTACCAGCCGCGCAAACGGTATTCATAGCAAAATCAGTTACTATACCGCCTCTCAGGATTATGATTTTTGAATCCTGGCCGCCTATTTCAAATACTGTCTGCACGTCGGGAACCATTGTGGACGCGGCCACGGCATGGGCTGTAATTTCGTTTTTAACAACATCCGCGCCCATCATTACGCCGGCCAGGTAACGCCCGCTGCCCGTGCTGCCGGCACCTGCTATTTCACAATCCGGCGGGATTGATTCAGCGGTCATTTTCAGACCTTCCTGGATAACCTGGATAGGCCTGCCTTTTGTGCGAAGGTAAAGGCCGGTAATGACTTCACCCGCCTCGCTTAGTACAACAATATTGATACTAACCGACCCAACATCAATACCCAAGTATGCTTTCATAATAACAACCTTCCTGTTTTAACCTATTAAAGCAGCCTGCCCCTGCTTAGAACGTTTCTTCCTTCTCATCAAATCAGTGAATGCCTCCAGCCTGGTGGACATGCCTGCTTTACCGGTCTGTTCGTCCAGGAAGAAAGTAAGGACAGGAATATCGTAATCCCTGCTGACCCGGGGAAGAATGGTGCGGGCTACAATTTCCGGAATACAGGTAAAAGGAGCGATCTGGATCATTCCGTCAAAACCCCGCTTGGCGCAAAGTATGGTGTTGCCGATGGAATCACGACCGTGGCCTCCGATCAATTCCGGCAGATAGGGGCTTGCGGCTTCTTTTACAGTCATCCATTCTGTAGTCTCGGCCCAGGTATTATCCCTGGTCCAGCCGGTGAGAAACATGGACCTTTCCACCTCTACCCCCAGGTTGCCCAGTGTTTCCTCCATTTCAAGGTTGCTTGCCGGCTCCAGCAGGACATATATTTCACCGACTATGCCTACTTTTAAAATATCCTTTTCAAGGTCCTGGGGCACCCCCCGCAGGGCTTCCAGGGCAGCTGTCTCGGTTTCTATGATTTGCTCGGTGGTGTAGGCCTGGTCAATCCATTCCAGCACCTTGCGGTACACTTTTGAGGTCGTCCCGCGGCTGATTTCCCTGGGCCTGACAACATGGGTCAGTTTTTCGGCGTTATCCAGGGCCTGCAGTTTGCGCCAGGCCTTTTTAATAAGGGCGATCACACCCTTGATGGAATGGCGGTCTTTATTGAGGACCCACACGTTTTTAATAAAGTTTAAAGGCTCGCGGCGGGGGTGTTCAAAAACAATCATCTTCATATCGTGCCCGAGGTCTTTTAGTATTTTTTGGTGCAGCATGGCGTACTCGCCGGCCCGGCAGGGACCCATGCCGCCCGAAGTAACGATGGTGTCGGCGCCCATCTCTATTGTTTCCAGGTAAGTTCCCGTCAGTATTTTCAGGGGAAAGCAGGCGAATTCAGGGGAATACCTGACGCCAAGGTCTAGAGTTCTTTTGCTGGGGCGCGGCGGCACCACCACCTCATTGCCCAGGTCTTCCAGAAGCATTTTAAATGTTCGCCAGGATTCTCCCATCCTGGGAAATGTTAATTTTGACATGGAAATGCCTCCTTCCGGCGTCTTACCATATCGACGAATGCCTCCAGGCGGGTAGCCATCCCGGCTTCTCCGGTATGTTCGTCGATCATCAGGGTCATAAAGGGAATATCCCGATGTTGTTTAGCTTCCAGCTCTATAAATTTATTTAATATGGAATCAGGACCGCACCCAAAGGCGGTAAGGTGAAGCACCGCGTCGACTTTTCCCTGTCTGAAAAGATAATGAGCTGCTTTAAGAGCTCTATCGCTGAAAGTCCAAAACAACCGTTTGGGAAGATCGCAATTTTTTTGCAGGGCAAGCACAAGGGGGTTGATATTCTCAGCGGTTAAAACACTAACCCCCATTTTCTTTAATTTATCAAGTAAATTGACGCTGATGAAGCTGTCATAAATGGCGTACGGGTAACCAAGGACAGCAAATCTAAGATTGGCTTTGGACGGCAGTTTTATCTTCTTGTTTTTGGGGTTATTTAAGATTTCCATGGCGTCTAAAGGGCTAAAGCCTTTTCTGAGCAATGTGTTGTAACGCCGCAGAACCATGCTGGCTTTGTAATAAGCTCTGATAACGGTATTTCTGCTGGCGCCGAAATAAGAACCAATCTCTATGTACGCTTTGATCATTGACAGGCGGCCCTGGCGTGTATCTATGCGCACATCGATGATGGGGGGGATGTCGTCAAGGGAATGGCGGATCATATCCGGCAAACCGAGAAATTTCGGGCAGTAAATTGTTTTACCGTTCAGGCAGACAACACGGGGAATAAACAGGCAGTCAGCTTTATCCTTCAATTCCATAACATGGCCGAAATAGAGCTTGACCGGTACGCAGGCGTCTGCCAGTGCCTCACGGACACCTTTATCAAGAATATTTTTAGTAGTCCTGCCGGATGTGACAACCTGTACCCCGATTTCGTTAAAAAAGGTCACCCAGAAAGGGTAATAAATATAATACAGCAGGGCACTGGGAATGCCGATTCTTGCCAAACCGTCGTTCACCTCTTTATTAGTTAACTATACAAATTGCATTGGCGTCTTATGCCATAGAACTCTTTTTATGGTTAAAATTCTATGCGCGCAAGGGAAATTCCTTTCAACAAAAACAACAAAAAAGTCTCTTATCTGAGGGCCAACAGAGTTAAAATTTTTTAAAAGCTAATTCTTAAGAGATTTCACGTGTATTTTGATATTTTTGTTCTGAACAGATCCGTAATATCGGTGAGCGTAAAAATAATTCTCTTCGTTGCATCATGGGTCCGCTTAAGTTTCCTGCGCAGGTTGAGGCTGTCGGGGTACGGCTCTAAATATCTTAGGTAATACTGCAGGATAAATACCATATATTAGAGAATAATATTCTAAACACAAAGAAAGCTTGTATGGAATTACTAAGATATTTGGAGTGACAATATGGCAGATTACAAAGAAAAAATGATTTATTCCAAAAAAATATATGAAGGAAGAATTGTTAATCTCAGGGTAGATGAAGTAGTTCTGCCTGACGGAAAAAACACCAGCCGCGAAGTTGTGGAATACGCGGGAGCCGTGGCGGTAGTCCCTGTAAATGAGAAAGGAGAGCTGCTTCTGGTAAGGCAGTATAGGTATGCTGTCGGTGAGACCCTTCTGGAAATACCGGCGGGGAAAATTGAGCGGGGAGAGGATTACGCGTCATCCGCCGCAAGGGAACTGGTCGAAGAAACTGGATATGAGGCCGGGAACCTTAAACACCTGATAAGTTTTTACAGCACGCCCGGTTTTACCAACGAACAAATTCACCTGTTCCTGGCAACTGAGCTGACTCTTAAGAAGCAGGATCTTGATGAAGATGAGTTTATCGAGGTTGAAACCGTAAACATGAAAAAGGCGGCGGAGATGATCATGTCAGGCGAGATATGTGACGCCAAGTCAGTTGTAGGCATTCTGACCGCGCTCAAATTTTTGGAAGATAAATAGCATAAGCAAAAAACGTTACCCCGGTGTGAACGCCGGGGTTTATTACTTAAGAAGAAAATGTCAGAATAAATTGAAGGATTAACAGGATTTGATTTGATTAACAGGATTAATAAATATAATTATTTTGTGTTTTAAAAAGGTATTAACGGCCCGGCACGTATTTTTCAAAGACAAAATTCTGGCCGGACAGCCTCACGGTCTGACATTCATTTGGCATTGATTTTGAACTGTCGGCCGTCAGCCGCTTCTCGGCTATGCTGAGGGAGGTCGGCCTGAGTCTGCCGGCAATAATTTTCGCCGACCGGTTTCCTCCCGCTCCGGCGTGCACCATACCGCGGCAGCTGCCGATAACAACCACATTGCCGCCTGAAATTACTTCCGCGCCTGGATTTACATCTCCCAGCACAATGACATGGCCTTCATGGGTGACGCGCTGGCCGGAACGCAGAGAGCGGCGGACCATTAAAGCGGCTTCGCCTATTCCCGGTTTGGCGGCGGCGCGGGCAACAGCTTTAGGGGCGGGGCTTTCTTTCCGCACAGGCCTAATAGCCGCTACCTTATCTGTGTTTGGTATCAGTCCGTACTGTCTGCATATATTTTCAAGTTCATCTTTTTGATTGACTGGAATTTCATGGGGTCCCTGTGATAAAGAAAATTTAGCGCCTTTAAAAAAACCCCTGGCAGACTCCATTTTACTCTGCAGAGTTTTTCTGATTTCTTCAAAATCCCGGTTTGGTTCCAGTAAAATAAGCAGGCCGTTCCTGGTTCCCTTAATACTGACCAAATCACTGCCCATAAAGTGCAACCCCTTTTTCTTGCATTTCATGTAATTGTTACATTCGATCAGATTTGACTTTTTCCTTCTTAAATTGAAAATAATCATCAAAAGAATACATTTTAAGCGCATAAAAAAGTTCATATTGCGGTACTCTCAATATAAGTTTATTATTTCGCACTGGATGTAACCGGCTACATATTATGGAAATATAACAGGACTTGAAGCAGGAGGTATGGCAATGCCTGAATGGAGAAAGGACCCCATAGTAAACCGGTGGGTAATAATAGCCACCGAAAGGGGAAAACGACCCCATGACTACAAGGATATCAACGAGGAGAAAAACTCTCAGCAATGTCCCCTTTGCGAAGGGAATGAGGACCAAACTCCCCCGGAAATAATTGCATACCGTGAAGCAGGCACCGCACGGGACACACCCGGATGGTGGGTGAGGGTGGTCCCCAATAAGTTTCCCGCTTTAAGTATCCAGGGTGATCCTTACCGGCAGAACAGGGGTGCATACCAGTACATGAACGGTGTGGGCGCCCACGAGGTGATTATCGAATCCACCGATCATATTACAGGGATGAACTTCCAAACAGAAAAACAGGTGGAGGAGATAATCTGGATATGGCGTGACCGCTCGCTTGATTTGAGAAAAGACGCCAGGCTGAAATATATCCAAATCTTTAAGAATACCGGCCGGGTGGCCGGCGCGTCCCTTGAGCACACACATTCCCAGCTTATCGCCACGCCTCTGGTGCCTGAGGACGTCAGGCGGGAAATTGAAGGTATGAAGGATTACATGAACCGGCACGGGTCGTGTGTATTCTGTGATATGATCAGGCAGGAAATTTCTGAAAAAGAACGGCTGATTATTGACAGCCAACATTTCCTAAGCTTCAGCCCTTTTGCCTCGCGTTTCCCCTTTGAAACATGGATAACACCGAAAGAGCACCAGTTTGATTTTACCCAGATTAGAGAAGATCAGGTTAGGGACCTTGCTTATGTTTTAAGAAATTCCCTGGGGAAATTGTCTTCAATGATTAGAAACATGCCATATAACATGGTGCTGCATACAGCGCCTGTCAACATGGAGGAGGAACGGCATTTCCACTGGCACCTGGAGATAATGCCCCGCCTGACGTTGATGGCCGGTTTTGAGCTGGGCACCGGCTATTTCATCAACCCGACCCCGCCTGAAATAGCGGCACAGGCGTTGAGGGAAACCGAAGAAGTATATCCCGTAAGGGAAAGGTATGAAAAGGAGGCGCCCCAGTATGTTTGACCGACCTTTAAAAATATTAGTAGTTTCATCAGAGGTAGTTCCCTTTGCAAAAACGGGAGGGCTGGCTGATGTAGCGGGTTCGCTGCCCAAGGCTCTCGCTGTTGTGGGCAATGACAACCTGGGTAATGATGTCAGGGTGGTAATGCCCCGTTACCAGCAGATTGAGTCCGGCAGCTACAGAATGGATTTCCCGGTACCTTTTAAAAATCGTAATGAAACGGCGATAATCAGGGAAAGCTCCATAGAATCGCAGTACCAGGGGGTTCATAAAACTATCCCTGTGTACATGGTTGATAACCACCACTATTTTTACCGTGACCGGATGTATATGTTTGATGACGAGCCTGAGCGTTTTGCCTTTTTTTCACGGGCAGTCCTGGAAATGCTTCCGAAACTGGATTGGCAGCCTGACGTGATCCACTGCAACGACTGGCAGTCCGGTCCAATCCCGTTGTATTTAAAGACACATTACCGTCAGGATCCTTTTTACAACCGGATCACAACCGTTTTCACCATTCATAACCTGCAATACCAGGGGAACTTCCCCAAGGAAGTCCTGCACGTCCTTGGGCTGGGTGATGAATTCTATCACCCGGATCGATTGGAGTTTTACGGTTCAGTTAGCTTTATGAAAGCAGGTATAGTTTACGCGGATGTGATAAATACTGTCAGCCGCACTTATGCCGCTGAAATACAGCGACCGGAACTGGGAGAGCGGATGGACGGCCTGCTTCGAAAGAGATCCAAGGATCTGTACGGTATAGTAAACGGGATTAACTACCACGAGTTTAATCCTAAAACTGACGCGCGGATCCACCGCAACTATGACAGCGCCAGCGTTGCCAATAAAAAGGAAAACAAATTTGCCCTGCAGAAAGAGATGGGCCTGCCGGTAAGGGATATTCCGTTGATAGGACTGATTTCCCGCCTGGTAGACCAGAAAGGGCTTGACCTGATTTCTGAAGTCGTCGACCAGATGATGTCGGAAGATATTCAGTTTGTAGTCCTCGGCAGCGGCAATAAATACTACGAGGATATGTTCGAAAATATCAGGAGCCGTTTTCCGGAAAAAATGGGGCTTTACCTGGGCTTTAACGCCATACTGGCCCAGCGGATTTATGCCGGCTCCGACATGTTCCTGATGCCTTCACGTTTTGAGCCGTGCGGTCTCGGCCAATTGATCAGCCTCCGCTATGGAACCATTCCAATAGTGAGATTTACAGGCGGGCTGGCCGATACTGTAAACGAATATAACCCGGAAACCTCTTCCGGCAATGGTTTTGGTTTCAGTGACTATTCCGGCAGAGAACTGTTCAATGCCATCAAAAGGGCCCTTCGGCTTTACCGCGAGCAGCCCGGGCAGTGGGAAACACTGGTAAGAAACGCCATGGAGCTGGATTACTCCTGGGCGCGGTCCGGGGTGGAGTACCTGCAGCTGTACCAGCAGGCGATGAGTGCTCACCTGGCGCTGCAGAAAATCGCCTGAGTCTGTTCAAACAAAAAAAGCCCAATATCGGGCTTTTTTTGTTTGAATAACACTTTTAGCTTTGCGCAGGTATTTTGTTGCATTAGGTAGAATTATACAAATAAGCAGACATGAACTGAACCTAAAATAGCTCCTGGACATCTAACTTAGTATGCGGGAAGGGTTATATCAGACGGAATGGGCTTATCTAAAGAAACTATTTCGCTTAATTACTATAATAAAAGGTGCGGTTCTTTTGAAGAATAGGATTAAAAGGCTTATTATAATTTTGGGCATCTTGACCGTTACTGGGGCTTGCTCATTTACATTTGTAAACCAGTATGTCCTGAAAGCGGGTTCGAGGTATATAATCGAGGCCTGCCAGGCGCCTGATAGCGACGCCATACTGGTTTTAGGCGCGTATGTCTTCCCGGACGGCACACTGTCTTTTATGTTAAATGACCGCCTGGAACAGGCATACGAATTATACCGCCTGGGCAAGGCCGGCAAGGTAATTGTCAGTGGCGACCACGGGCAAAAGGATTACGACGAGGTTAACACAATGAAAAAGTACCTTATTGCCAGGGGTGTCCCGCCGGAAGACGTGTTTATGGATCACGCCGGTTTTAACACCTATGAAAGCGTTTACAGGGCCAGGGATATCTTTCAGGTAAAAAAGGTTATTATAGTAACTCAGGAATATCACCTGGCGCGGGCTGTCTTTATAGCCAGTGAACTCGGTCTGGAGGCCTGCGGTGTGGCGTCTGATCTCCATGATTACGGTAAGGTTATGACAGCATACAGGTTCAGAGAAACAGCAGCCAGGAACAAGGATTTCTTTATGGCCGGAATAATCAAACCTGCACCAACCTTCCTGGGAGAGGCTATACCGGTAAACGGAGACGGCAGGGTTACTGACGATATTTAATAGAATACAATCCCAGCCGGGAACCAGGTCAACATAATGGAGTTTCGGAGATAAGCTGATGGAAGAGATAAAAGTTGCAGCGGCTGTAATCAAAAATAACGGAAAGGTACTCATTGCTCAGCGGCCGGAGTTTTCACACATGGGGCTGAAGTGGGAATTCCCCGGTGGCAAGATCGAA
>CAZPXL010000074.1:0-8738 GCA_964591005.1 uncultured Eubacteriales bacterium | reverse complement strand
TATTGTCACCGGCAAATACCCGGTATGGGCCTATATGCACTGCTACACCAAAGGACAACCAAGTGGCGCGGTGGAAGCCTTCCTAAGTTACATGATGACTGACGATGTACAAAAAACCATTGTTCCCCAGCTTGGTTATATTCCAGGCACCGATATGAAAATTACCAGAGACGCAGCCGGCAACGTAAAGAGCAAATAACAAAAGAGCATCCTTTATTGAAAGAGCGGGCCTGGCTAACCGGCCCGCTCTTTCACATCACATTTTTAAAGTCTTGATTACTTAACCTGCACTTTCCCCTTATGTTCTAAGTTATATGTTATAAATTTACATTTTCTTGTAAGCATTATAACTGTCAGGGATCGAAGAAATTGTTAAGTTTAACACAAAATTAATATTTTAATAATTTACACTTAACTTTGAAATAATAAAATTATTTCGGCAGGCTGGAGTCCTATTAATAAGGTGGGAATAAAATTGCCCTTAATCCTGGCTGTTGATGATGAGCTTAATATATTGGAGCTCCTGAATTTCAACCTTACCAAGGAAGGTTACCGGTTTATCGGCGCTACCAACGGTTGTGACGCTGTTAAGGCCGTCAATAAAGAAAAACCGGACCTGATCATCCTGGACGTTATGCTTCCGGAAATGGACGGGTATGATGTTCTTCGCGCCATAAAAGAAAACAAGGAAACTGCTCATATCCCTGTAATCATGTTAAGCGCCAAGGATGAGATCATCGACAAGGTCCTGGGACTGGAACTGGGTGCTGATGATTATGTAACCAAACCATTTTCCCCAAGAGAAATCCTGGCCAGGGTAAAAGCACACTTGAGGCGCAAGTCACAACCCCCTCCGAGTGAAGAAGTGAAAAACGAAATCAGGATCAAAGATTTATTAATAAGGCCTGACAGATACACGGCCAACCTGGATGGGAAAAAGCTGGACCTCACTCCGAAAGAGTTTGAGTTGCTGCATCTTCTCGCAGCAAACCCCGGCCGGGTTTTTACCAGGGATATACTGCTGGAGAGAATATGGGGCTATGACCGGGTCAGGGAAACTCGTACCGTGGACGTGCATATCAGGTACCTGCGCCAGAAGATTGAAAAAGATCCCTCCACGCCTGAATACATCGAAACAGTACGAAGCGTCGGCTACCGTTTTCACTCGGGAAAATAATAAATTGTGCGGCCTGGCAGGGAGATTATTATGAAAAACATTATAAAAAGTTTTTATAAGTTTTGCGGCAGCGAAAAGCTGGGATGGGTCCTGACTGCCGGGGCGGCGGCTACAGCTATAATTTCAACTATCATCATTGTTGTATTTATTTCAACCAAAGGTCTTTCGACTTTTCTAACTGACGGCATTAACCTGAAAGACTTCCTGTTCTCTACCCAATGGTTTCCGGACCGGCTGGCGGAAGAAGGCGGACCGCAGGTAGGTATCCTGGCTTTCCTTGCCGGCTCTGTTGTCGTATCGATGCTGGCCGTGTTTTTAAGCGCGCCGCTAAGTATCGCCTGTGCTGTTTTTATTGCGGAGATCGCGCCAAACTGGGGCCAGCGGGTGCTGCAGCCGGCTATAGAAATCCTGGCGGGTATCCCGTCAGTAGTTTACGGGTACATAGGCCTGAGCATCCTGGTCCCTTTCATCCGCAACAATCTAGGAGGACTTGGTTTCAGTGTCCTGGCCGGCTTTCTGGTCCTTTCCGTAATGATACTGCCAACCATTGTAAGCATATCAACAGACACTTTAAGAGCCCTGCCGGGTGAGTGGAAGGAAGCGGCGTTCGCTCTTGGGTCCACCCGGTGGCAGGCAATACGCCTGGTGCTTTTACCGGCAGCCCGCTCAGGGCTTATGACCGGCATAGTCCTGGGCCTGGCCAGGGCTTTTGGCGAAGCCCTGGCGGTACAGATGGTAATTGGCAACACTAGAAAAATTCCGTCATCCATCCTTGATCCGGTAATCACTCTCACCAGCGCTATCACTATGGACATGGGCAACACTCCGATGGGTTCACTGTGGAACAATGCCCTCTGGTCGATGGGCCTGCTGCTCCTGGTCATGTCCTTTTCTTTCATCCTGTTAATTCGCTACATTACTTACAAAGGAGGCGCAGCCCGGTGAATGCACGCCTTGCCGACAGGATAGCCACCATGATGTTCTGGGCCGGCGCCTTAATAGTGATTATGATATTGGGTTCTTTGATAGGATACGTTTTATACCACGGCGGGAAATCTATCAGCTGGAGCTTTCTGTCTTCCCCTCCCCAGGTGATTAGGGCCGGCGGAGGTATAGGGCCTCAGATCTTCAACTCTTTTTACCTGCTGTTTTTATCCATGGCCTACACGATTCCCGTGGGGCTTCTGGGCGGGATATATTTGGCCGAATACGCCGGCAGAAACAAGTGGACCGAGGCTGTAAGGCTGTCTATTGAGACTTTAAATTCGCTGCCCTCAATTGTCGTTGGTCTCTTTGGCTTGCTTGTTTTTGTAAACTTAACCGGGTGGGGTTATTCACTAATGTCCGGCGCCCTTGCCCTTACCGTGATCAACCTCCCCCTGATGATCAGGATTACAGAGGAGAGCATCCGGGGTGTGCCCGGAAGCCTGCGTGAAGCAAGCCTGGCCCTTGGCGCCAACCGCTGGCAGACAATTGTCAGGGTTGTACTGCCCAGCGCTTTTCCGGGGCTGGTCAGCGGTGCTATTATCACATCCGGCAGGGTGTTCGGCGAAGCCGCGGCGCTGCTTTTCACCGCGGGCATGTCAAGCCCAGCCCTGGACTTCAGCCAGTGGAACATCTTCCACCCCGCGTCACCCCTTAATCCGTTTCGGCCGGCCGAAACACTGGCGGTACACATATGGAAGGTCAATGCCGAAGGCCTCATTCCCGACCTGAGAAGAGTGGCTGACGGTTCGGCCGCGGTGCTGATCCTGGTAGTGCTTGGCTTTAACCTGGCAGCCCGCTTTATTGGCAGGAAAATATACCGCCGCATGTCAGCAACCTAACAAACTTGTTAACACTACTAAAAGGGGATGTCCCAAAAACTTGGGACATCCCCTTTTTATAAGTAATTTAGTCGTTTAAGCTGGCATGCTCCCCGGTAATCATGTATAAAACCGATTCCCCGATGTTGGTGGCATGATCGGCTATCCGCTCCAGACAATGGATGGCGAACAGCAGCTGGACAGCCATGTCGGCTTTAGAGGCATCCTCTCTAATTATATCCATCAGGTAATTAAAGTAATGCTTGTAAAGGCCGTCGATCTCGTTTTCTAAATTGCCAATATTTCTCGCCCTCTCGACATCGGCAAGGGCGTATGAATTAACAGTGCTGGACACCATTTCCCTCACTGCCCCTGTTAATCCCGACAGTAAGGACAAATCGGCAATTGTCCTATTCCCGTGCAGCCGCAGCGTTGATTTAGCTATTTTTTCCGCGCAGTCTCCCATCCTTTCCAGGTCGGTTGCAATCTGCAAATCGGCCTGGACCGCTCTCAGATCAACCGCCAGCGGCTGGCGAAGGGCCAGCAGCCTCAAGCATTTATTCTGCACGTCCAGGTTAAGCATGTCTATGTTGTCGTCATCTTCCACAACCTGCTGGGCGGTATCGACCTTGTCTTCTATTAGTGACTCCGTCGACAAGTAAATAGCCTTTTCAATTAAAGCGCTCATCCTTAGCAATTCAAACTTCAGCTGCTCCAGGTCGTTATCCAATATGGTGTTATGCATAGCAGTGTGCGGGCCCCCTTGCAAAGTACTCTTTATAAAAATTATGCACGCTGTAAACAAGTATTTCTTAATATCCGCTAAAATTAAACCACATTTATGTTAAGCCATTCTTAACTTTATTTTAAATATAGGTTAAATCTTTGACGGGGTCAAAATATTAAAACAATTTAACTTATATTTAACGGATACATAACAACAACCTAACAGAATACTGCTAAGATGTTAAGTGCAAAAGCTTTTATTGATTAAAACGTTGGGGGTTTAACGATGTCCGACAGCCGCATCTCGGTTCAAAATTTAAATCTTTTTTACAGAGAGTTTCAGGCCCTTAAAAACATCAATATAGAAATAAAAGTAAATAAAGTAACCGCGTTAATCGGCCCCTCCGGCTGTGGTAAATCAACTTTTCTGCGAACGCTAAACCGCATGAACGACTTAATTGAAGGGGTTAAAGTGGAAGGGAAAGTGCTACTGGATAACCAGGAAATCTATCAGCCTGATGTAGACATAGTAAACTTACGGAAAAGGGTCGGCATGGTATTCCAGCGGCCCAACCCCTTTCCCATGTCGGTTTACGACAATGTTGCTTACGGCCCCCGCATACACGGTGAAAGAAATAAGCGCAAGCTGGACCAAATCGTAGAAAGGAGTCTGCGCGGCGCCGTCCTGTGGGATGAAGTCAGCAGCCGCCTTCACAAATCAGCCCTGGGGCTTTCCGGCGGGCAACAGCAGCGCGTATGTATCGCCCGCCTCCTGGCAGTCGAACCGGAAGTACTGCTGATGGATGAACCGACCTCCGCGCTGGATCCCCTTGCTACCATGAGAATAGAAGAGTTAATCAGCGTTCTTAAAAAAGACTACACCATTGTAATTGTTACCCATAACATGCAGCAGGCCGCACGCGTGTCAGACACCACTGCCTTCTTTTTAAATGGTGAACTGATAGAGTGCGGAGATACAGGCTCCTTGTTCACAAAACCGTTAGATCCACGGACGGAAGATTACATCACCGGCCGTTTTGGTTGAGAAACCAGGAAAGCCCGCATTACTGCGGGCTTTCCTGGTTTTGATCCAAGTTTACATAAAGAGCATTCTCTTTTTCGTCATATTTTGCCTGATATTTACCCTTGGCACCTATGTAAAAATGATTAAAAAATCCCCTGCTAAATACTTTTGTCTTCTTTATATTTTGTCCGTCTTCTGTAGCTTTTATCCTGATTACATTCTTTTCTTTGTCATAAGCCAACTCAACTTTTTCTGTGTTCAACTTTTCCCGGGCATGTTTGTTTAATACAATAGAATTCTTCGAAATAGTCACCAATGGTAATTTAGGCACTCTTTCGCCACGAGGTTTATAAACTTCAAAAGGCATTCTCAACACTCCCATATTTTAGTATTATTAATAGATTATAAAAAAAAATTAAGCATTTGTCAAACATACTTAGAAATTTTATTTTTGCAGAGCTTAACTTGAAAAAATGTTTAGCCTAGGCTTTTTTAAAATTAATGTTACAATTTAATACAAATAATGAGCTATTAGCTTAAAAATTTTTTAAAATAATGTTTTTTCATTTTATTTATCTGTTAATTTATTATTTATTTTCTTCTTTTTCTTTGATATTTCTTGTTTTCTAGCGATTTTAATTAAGATATGACTGCTCCTGCTGATCCCTAAAATATACACCTGTAAAAAATAAAATTTACAATAATAACAGATGCGCCAAGAAATTGAAGGATTTCCGATCTGAGTTAAGAATAATTTACAAGTATACTGTAATCTCCCGGCATTATTAAATTTATTAATAAGGAGAGGGGTATATGGACTTTACAAAAATGACTGTTAAAGAAAGAGCCAACTACTGCCAGAATATATACGATAATGAAGGAGATAAGGGACTCCCAAAATGCTCCGACCATTTCTTGGACAACCATGATTGCGGCAGTATTTGTTGCGGACACTGCCCGGATTACGAAATTTGTGCTAAGGAAAAATGCAGGCAGGTCTGGATAAACCCCAGGCTGGTTATAGATAACCCGGTCGGCAGGTTAATATACGTGGTATTAGAGACCGGTGAACTGGTATCGGGATCTATACCCTGTATAATTAGTGAAATGTATGATGATAATGAGTGATTATATTATAAAGATTTATGATTTTATGACGAAAATTTAGACAAGTAGAATTTTTCTACACTTGTCAATAAATTTTGAGGTGTTGCTATGAGAAGAGTATCAGCTAATTCACTTCAGCCGGGCATGAAAGTCGGCCACAATATTTTTAACAGCAGGGGCGAGACTTTAATAAGCAGGGGAGTCGTTCTGAACAAAGGTTATATAGATAGTTTGAAGAGGTTGGGTATCCCGGCCCTTTATATAATCGATGACAGTCTGCCGGACTTTTATGTCAGTGATGTTATTGATGAAAGAAGCAGGGTTGCCGCCATAAAACTGGTCAGGAATATTCTCACCGGGAACAAATCCTCCAAATCCCGCTTGGATAACGCTCTGCTTGATGAGTCCAGGTCCACTATCGGCAATATTATAGACCAGTTAATTGAAAATCCCAGCCTTATGGTAAACCTCGTAGATATCCGCAGTATTGATGACTACCTCTTTGGTCATTCGGTAAATGTCTGTGTCCTTTCTTTAATAACCGGCATATCCCTGGGATACGACCGTAAAAAATTAATGACGCTGGGCATGGGCTCTTTGATGCATGATATGGGCAAAATCCTGGTCCCCGCCTATATTCTAAATAAGCCAGGCCCGCTGAGCGATGAAGAGTTTAATGTTATTAAACAGCATTGCGAGTATGGATATACAATTTTAAACGACGGTGAATCAAATATAAAAGTGCTTTCCGCTATAATAGCGCTGCAGCATCACGAACGTTACAACGGGGAAGGCTACCCGAAAGGGCTTGTCGGCAACAGCATCCATGAATTTTCGCAGATCGTGGGAATAGCGGACGTTTTTGACGCCATGACTGCCGACCGGGTCTACCGGAAGGCGCACCCGCCTTTTGAAGCATACGAAATGCTGGCAGGTTCCGGCAACTATTTCTTTGACTACAAACTAGTGCTTGCTTTTCTCAGCAACATAGCCGCCTACCCGGCAGGTTCCATTGTCAGGTTAAGCTCCAATGAAATAGCCATAGTTGTTGAGACACCTAAAGGTTTTCCTCTTTACCCCAAAGTTAAAATACTATACGATGCCTACGGCAATAAATTAACGGAGCCCATTGATCTCGACCTTTCGCTGCAAAAAGAAAAGACTGTTGTAAAAGTCATGGACCAGGAAGAAATAGATGCGGTGAAAAACACGGAAAAAAGCATAATGTCTCAATTGGCATAGCGACTCGCTCCCCAGTATTCCTCCCCGTAAGTACCGCTGTCTATCGCTTGAATGGTGACAGCTGAACTGCTGTTCGGAGAGTGGATCATCATATCGTTTCCAATATACATTCCGACGTGATGGACCTGGCCGAGGCCTCCTTTGGCCGCGAAGAAAACAAGGTCCCCGGGCAGCAGGTCCTCTCTGGCGACATACGTACCCTCCATGGCCTGCTCATCGGCATCCCTGGGAATAGATATACCCTGCGACTGGTACAAACGCATGGTAAAACCGGAACAGTCAAATCCATACGATACCGTACCCGCCCAGACATAACGCAAATCCAAAAATTTTTTAGCTTCATCTACAATACCAGCCCGTGAAAAACACAAGTCACTGGCTTTTTTTATGCTGCCGCGGGACAGATAGCCGGCATCCCCACCCGGCAGGCGCACACTCACTGTCTGCTCCCCTTCCCCAAGCAGGGGCAGCCTGGTCATGTAGCATACTTCCGCCAGCAGGTCAGTAAGCCCGGAATCTTTGTATATACCGGCTGTTTTATCAGTTACCACGGCGTTAGGCAAATCTTTCAGCTCCTTGTTGAACAATTCGCTGCTAACAATATGAGAAGCGGGAACCCAGCCAGGGTAACCGAGATCATTTAACGTTGTCCTTTGTTCCTCAGCCGCAACCTTTATCCATTCACCCCGGCGCTCCAGGATTACTACCGGCTCACCCAGAAGGGCCATCGTCTCGGCTTTCCCCACCAGCCACAAACGCATAGCCGTATCCATCCCGCCGGCCCAGCCGGCGGGGTCATTATTTTCCTTTAATATTGCCGTGTCATAGTCTCTGGCCTGGCCCGGTTCATGCCAGAGTACAGTCACCGCCACCCTTACCGCCCCCCGGCCAGGGTCGTCAGTGGCGCCTGGAGCGTTCTGGTTTGAACCGGTGCCCTCCGGCTCCATGGGCGCTGCTCTCTTTACGGGTGATTTCAAACGCTCCACCAGGTCATTGACCTGTAACAACTGGTATGCCAGAAATAAAAAGGCTGCCAGGACAACAACAATTAAAAACACTTTTGATAATTTGTCCATATCATTTACCATTACTAAAATTACTCTGTTTATAAGATAACCTATTGTATATGTAAATAAAAATATTTTAAAGATATATTCTGAATGGGTTGAAAAAGTTGACAACCTGGACAACCTCCCCTCTTTTTAAATGAAAAGCTGAAAATGTGAAGAAAAGGCGTTAATGCTTAAAGGCTTAACGCCTTTTCTAAATAATGTTTATATGTGTAATATTATATTATTCCTGAGAAAATTTTGGATTTGATGGTATAATTAAAAAAAAGCCAGCCAGTCACTTGAGTTGGCTAATAAACTATCTATAGAGAGGTGTTTGCAAATGAGTAAATTATCTGGGAAAGAAGCACTGCAGCTGCTGCAAGATGGCAACAAAAGATTTACTGAAGGGAACCTGGCGGTTAAAGACATGGGAAAAACCAGGCGGGAAGAACTGCTCGGTAAGGGCCAGGATCCTTTTGCCATTATCATTACCTGTTCTGATTCGCGTGTGCCGCCGGAATTGTTATTCGACCAGGCTCTGGGGGACCTGTTCGTGATCCGCACCGCGGGAAACATTGTTGACCCGATTGCGGTGGGCAGCGCTG
>CAZPXL010000073.1:0-8760 GCA_964591005.1 uncultured Eubacteriales bacterium | reverse complement strand
CACTTTCTATTTTGATATATGTAACATCCTGGATAACACAACGCACACGAGAACCGTTCTGTGTTACCTCTGTGTTGACCCAGGCATCCCGATCGGGGGACATTATATGAGGTCGTGGGTCGTGAGACGTTGGACGTGGTTTTTAAGCATTCCATTTTGGGTTTTTAACCCTTAAGATCTATCTTGCATTCTCACGTCTCATGTCTCATATCTCACGTCTCATTTGATGTGTCCCCATTCTTCTGTCTGGGCACACTTAACGATGAATTACGCATACGAACTCGCCAAATGCGACAGCCGAGAACCGTCCCCGTGTCGCAAACCCGTGTCGCACCACCCGTGTGTCAACAACCCCGTCCCCCTGACACGCTACCAGCCGGCGAGGCGGAAGACCGCCATAGTGCCAAGTATGCCCAGAAGGGCGCCGGTAATAACCTCAAAAAGCGTGTGCACCTCCGCGTCAATCCTGCTGTGAGCCACCAGGAGGGCCATTATGCAGGCCACGGTGGCCACAAGGGCATTGTTCGTCAGGAGGGTTATAGCGGTTGCCCCCGCGAATGCCACGGCCGTATGCCCGCTGGGCAGGCCGCCTTTTACAAAAGTCCCTTTGCTCGTAAAAGCCTTGCCGATCCCCGCGGCCAATGCGACGATAATAAGGGCGATCAGGGTCACATTAAGAGGCGTCTCTTTTATTTTAGGAGCGAGATAAAAAGAATAACCCTCCAGGCGCGGGAAGATTATGATATAAGCGACCACGATTGAATTAAGCGCGGCCATGAGGACCGCCCCGGCCGCCACATTTTTGGCTGTCTTCGCCAGGGGATGATATTCCTGCACGTAAAGGTCGACTACAGCCTCAATGGCCGTGTTAAACAATTCCGCCATAACTACCAGCGTAATAGCAAAAAATATAATCAGAAATTCACGGGTACTGATCCTGAGGTAAATTGCCAGCCCTAAAACCAACAGGGCGGCGATCATGTGAATTTTCATATTGCGCTGTGATTTAATTGAATATACTATTCCGGCCACAGCATAGTTAAAACTGTCCAAAATCTTGCGCAGGCTCATGGATGCACTTTACCTCACATCAACAGCTGAATTTTAAAACCGATTGCACGCTACTTTTCTCCCGGGAAATCAAGGCCGGCAATTATTTCCTCTTCTTTCTGCCGCATAATTCTTTTATTGTCTTCTTCCATGTGGTCGTACCCGAGCAGGTGCAAAACCCCGTGTATGGTCAGGTAGGCCGCCTCGCGCAGAAAACTGTGGCCGTATTCCCTGGCCTGCCGCTCCACCGCCTGCAGGGAAATCACCACGTCGCCCAGAATTGGTTCTGCCTCACCGCTCTCCACCGGCTCCCCTTCCATCATGGCAAATGAAAGCACGTCGGTGGGGCTGTCCACACCCCGGTACCGGTGATTCAAATCATGGATGTAGTCGTCGTCGACAAAAACCAGGCCTACTTCGGCATCTTCATTGTATCCCACAGCCTTCAACGCGCCGCGCACCGCGTCAGCTAAAAATTCAGCCGTTCTGTCGTCAACTGCCATTTTTTCCTGCAAGTTGTTTACGAGAACCGACATTATTATTTCTCCTTTCTATCTCCTGAGACATATCCGGATATTCAACCCGGTTGTGGAAAATCCCGGACAAGACTCTGACAAAAGAGTTGGCTATAACGTTCAGATCTTTGAAGGTAAGGTCGCACTCCTCCAGCTGGCCATCGTTAAGCTTGTCCTTGATTATTTTTCTGACCAGGCCCTCAACCCGCCCCTGGCTGGGGTTTTGCAGCGAGCGGACCGCCGCTTCCACCGAATCCGCCAGCATAACTATCGCCGCTTCCTTTGTCCTCGGCTTGGGGCCTTCATACCTGAACTCTTCCTCGGTTACAGTCTCATTCCTGTCGTTTTCCAATGCCCTGTGGTAAAAATATGTTACCAGGCTGGTACCGTGGTGCTGTTCAATAATATCGATTATGCCCTGGGGCAGTTTATGCTCCCTGGCCATCTCAACTCCGTCTTTAACGTGAGAGGTAAGGATCAGCGTGCTGAGCGACGGAGTTATTTTATCATGGGGGTTATCAACCATAACCTGGTTCTCGATAAAGAAATACGGCCTCTTGGTCTTGCCGATGTCATGATAATAAGCTCCCACCCGTACCAGGAGGGAATCACCCCCCAGCGCGTCCGTGGCCGACTCGGCCAGGTTCCCCACGATGATACTGTGGTGGTAGGTCCCCGGGGCTTCGGTGAGAAGCCTTTTTAACAGGACGTTGTTCGGGTTTGATAACTCCAGCAGCCGCACAGGAGATGTTATATGAAACGTATTTTCCAGAAACGGCAGGAAGCCGTTGGTCAGGATCGATGACAAAATACCGTTTATAACGCCAAGGGCCAGGCTGGTAGAGATCAGCAGCGCCAGGGGACTTCCGTTTACAAGCCCCACTATGAATATTGCCGCCACGTTGGCCCCGCTGGTGTAAATCCCCGCCCGCACCAGGTCGCCCCTCTGGCTGAGTTTCGAAACACTGTAAACACCGGCTATCCCGCCTATAAGCGCGACGATCCCGAATCTCAGCTGGTTTCCGGTCATAACCCCCAGCAGCAGGCTCAGCACCGCCACCATGAGCACAGCCAGCCTGGAATCAAGCAGTATTGCTATCAGCATCCCGGCGGCGGCAACCGGCACCATATAACCAAACTGGGCGCCAAACTCCGGCCACTGGGTAACATTAATAGCAATAATAGCTTTCCCTACCCCCATCACAACCAGAACAATAATCCCCAGCAGGTAGAGGTGACCGGCGTGTTCATATATCTCGCGGTTCTGCTGATAAAGATAGACCAGGACGGTTGTCATCAGCATGGCCACAAGCAGAAAAATACCCAGCACGGCAGTTAAGGGCGGTTTCTCCCTGATTAAACCAAGTGCCTGCAGCTTGACAAAATGCTCTTCGGTGAGTATCTCACCCTCCCCGATCAGTTTCTCCCCTTCTTGTACCGAGAGCATGGTGGGTGCTACGGAAGCCATCGCTTCTTCCTGTTTCTGTTGGGTCTTATCATAGTTAATGAAATTATTTGGACGCAAAAACCGCCCCACGGCGCCCTTGGAAAAATGATCATAGGGCCCGGGCAGCTCAAGATCGCTGATCTCGTTATACAAAGAATTCTTTGCCTCTTCAAGCCGGTCCTGTATAATCCCGGACTCCATGGCCCTCCCGACCAGGTTGTTCAAGGAGTTTTCCACATCAAGGGTATCATCGGCACTGTAATTGGCAAGGCCGGTGATGTCCTCTTCCGGAATTACAAAAGGCAGGGCCGACTTGAGCCTGGCGACTTTAGCCGCGGTGTCCAGGCCGGCATCGCCCTGGATTTCGCGCACCTTGCCGGAAAGATCTGAAATATCTTTTTGCACCGCAATGCTTACCTGCGGGTCCTTTGAATATTCCTTTTCAACTTTTTCCGCGGCCAAGCGCCGCAGTTCAGCGGTCTTTTCCTTATCCTCAAAAACAAGGCTTTGCGGGGCCTTAATTGTTTTGGGGGATACCTGGCCAACTACCAGCTCGGTTTTTTCGGGGACAAACTGGACCGCCATGATCACGGAGAACATCAGCAAAAACAAAACTGCCGCACTGCCCCGCCGCACCTTGCGCTGCTTGATTAAAAAGGACAGGACGGCTGTTAGCCTATTCTTTAAGCCGCCAAAAAACATGTTATACTCCCCTAAATTCGCCTTTGCATTTATTCCACTTTTTCGTAGGCTTTAATGATCTCTTCCACCAGCGGGTGCCTGACTATATCTTCGCCGGTCATGGTGTGAATACCCAGCCCCGCTATATCACTTAAAACTTTCAGCGCGTTAATGAGCCCCGACACCTGCCCCCGGGGCAGGTCGATCTGGGTGATATCACCCGTTATGATGGCTTTCGAGCCGAATCCAAGCCTGGTCAAAAACATTTTCATCTGTTCCGGAGTGGTATTTTGCGCTTCATCTAAAATTATAAAAGAATCTTCCAGCGTCCGGCCCCGCATATATGCCAGGGGGGCGATCTCAATAATGTTTTTTTCCAGGTATTTTTGTGTGTTCTCCAATCCCAGTATGTCATAAAGGCTGTCGTACAGCGGCCGCAGGTAGGGATCGATCTTTTCCTGCAGGTCACCGGGCAGAAAGCCCAGCTTCTCCCCCGCTTCCACCGCGGGGCGGGTCAGCACCAGGCGGCTGACGTCCTTGTTGCGCAGGGATTTAATCGCCATGGCCACGGCCAGGTAGGTTTTTCCCGTCCCTGCCGGCCCGATGGCAAAGACCACGTCGTTTCTTTTTATGGCCTCAATATACTTTTGTTGTCCTTTTGTTTTTAATTTTATTTGTTTCCCGCGGGGTGTAATCATGACCACTTCAGCCGCCAGGCTCTCCAGCGAGTTTTTCTCCCCGCTCACTGCAGCCCTGATCGCATACCCGACCTCGTGGGCCGTCAAGCGGTTGCCCGCCCGGTAAAATTTTTGCAGCTGGTTCAGTACTTCAACCGCCTGTTCAACCCGCTCCCTGTCACCGGTGATAACCAGTTCCTGGCCGCGGGCCACAAACCTGACTCCAAGGGTTTTCTCCATATGCGACAGGTGCTCGTCATTCCTGCCGAATATTTCGGCAGCGGCGCCTATATCATCCAGCTCAACCCTCGCATCATACCTTTCCGCCAATATCAGTTTGTACCTCCTTAGTATTTAAGCAGTACTGGGACATTCTGAGACATACATGCTGCTGATGCCGCAATTCCTTGTTAAGGCTTGAACAGCGCTTCCTCACCGATGTCCTCGACGGTTTCAATTACAACCTTGACCCTTACCAGTTTATCCGAGTCGCTTGCCGCAATTTCCTCGACCCAGTGTTCCTGTATTCTGGCGTCAGCCGGTATGTCCCCGGCAGCCTTTGCGTACGCCCGTTCCTCGGCAGTCCCGCGGGCTGCCGCCCGGCTGCGCTCTTCCCTATAATCAGCCAATTCAAAATATTTCACAGTTATTAGTTCGACAGGTAGAGTAAGATTCCTCCATTGGGGCGTTCTGCACATAAAAGTCTTGGTTTCATACCGTTCAAAGGAAACATTTGGGCTTCCTGATAAAATTATTTCCTTGCCCTTGAATTTAATACTGACGCGGGTTTCTTCCCTGCCGGTGGGGCGCTGCCCGGTTTCCACCAGGTAGACCTCGCTGTAACCCTCGTACCAGACCCTGGCCCTGGCGATGCCCATGGCATGTACAAAGCGCGAAGGTTTGGGGGGCGCGGCTTGCTTTTTCCCCGGGTCGCCCGCCAAAGGCTCCTCGGCGGGAGGTATCTCCCCGGATATGAGCACCTGTCCCCGGGAAACGGCGTCTCCCTCCTTGACTGCCTGGAGACCGTTCAAAACAAGCACCTCTTTGATCACCCCGGTTTTCTTCGCGACTATATGAGCGGGCCGGTTGTCCTCTTCGGCGGGCACTATGCGCTCAGCCACCTCAATGGTTGCTTTTGTGCCCTTGATATAGACACCGGACCAGGAAACCAGGGGAAGCTGTTCAACAATCTTGTTTTCCACCCGGCCGGGGTCAATATTCCATTTAAGGGCGCCCCTGCGCAGGCCCGCTTCCGCCGCCGCCTGTAAAACCCTCGGCGCATCGAGCTTTTCATTTCCCCTCACTTCAATAAACCATATAAAAGATGATAAAGAGTAAAGGGCTATAAGAAATAAAAAGGCTCCCAGCGCCAGAGCCTTTCTTCTGCGCAGCATGCCTAAATAAAAAGGCAGTCCTTCCCGCCGGTGGATACGAAACCTGCAGCGGGTCCGCCTGGCGATATGGCGTAAAGGTTTAACCGCTTTAAGGTGGACCTTTAATATGAATGTCCCGTTCTTTAACCTTTCCACATCCCACAGATAGATACCCCTGCTGGCGGCCATATTTACAAACCTCTCAGGGGCTTCCCCCGTAACGTGAATAACCAGGCAGCCCTGGAGGCAGGCCATCATTCTGAACAACAGCATTTTCGACACCCCTCCTTACAGATTAAAGAAAACTTATAGATTTTATTTTTCCTTCCACGCAGATCTCATCGGGAAGCACGTTGCGAAGGGTCAGCCCTTCCCCGCTGACAGCCAGTTCTCCTTCCATCACGCTGATCCTTACCCCCGCCGTGCTGTACTCGATAATGCCCCGGTGATTTTCTATATACAGCTTAATGTCGCCGACCATGGTTATTTTGGGCATGTCCAGCATGACGTCGCCCGGCAGTTCAAGAAAATCAGAAAACTGTTTTTTTACTTTCTTTCTAAAATCACGCAAAGCCATAAAAAATCCCCTCCTGCAAAAATTTTATGCTTGCGGAGGGGCATAAATTACTATTATGTGGCAGGCCAACCATTTGCTGCTGTCCGGTGTGAACAAAACGGCTTTTCCTAACATAATTTACATAATAGGATATATCCACGAAAGGAGTCTTTGAGTTGTTAGAGCAATTAAAGGCCAACACCGGCAAAACAGTCGTAATCGAGCTGGCCAACGGCAGAAAGATATCCGGCAAGGTTTTATCGGCAGACCAGCAGTATGTTCGGCTGGAATCCGACGAAGGCATTGGCACGATACCAGTCCAGGCTGTATATATTGTTTGGGAAACTCCGTCCCGCACTCTGACCAGTGAAAACATGGACGAAATTGCGGCGAAGATAAGAGACAGCGTAAAAGCGGAAATAGCCTGCGTATCCTTCCCCGGCTTCACCTGCGCGCAAAGTTATATTTGCAGGCCACCCGACAGCTGCACTTTTTCCTTCAACTGCCCCGGCACATTCGTACCGGGAGGCGGCGGTGGCGGCGGCTCCACATGCACCGTTCCGGCCGGCTTTACCTGCGCGGGGATGCAGTTTTACGGCGTAGTGGGACCCGGTCAGATGCAGCAGCCGGCAGCCGGATTGGCGAGTCAGGACCCGCAAGCGCAAATAGCCTGCACCTCTTTCCCCGGTTTCAGCTGCGCCCGGAATTATATCTGCCGGCCTCCGGACAGCTGTACTTTTTCTTTTGCCTGCCCCGGCCGTTACACGCCCGGCTTTCCTTCAGGCGGTGGCGCCTGCCCGTTCTTTGCCTGCGGGCCGTTCCAGTTCGGCCAGCCCTGCGCTTTCCTGTTCCAGTGCGGCACTTTCCAATTCGCCCAGCCCTGCGGTCCTTTTCAATTCGGCCAGCCCTGCGGGCCGTTCCAGTTCGGCCAGCCCTGCGGCCCCTTCCAGTTTGGCCAGCCGTGCTCGCCTTTTGTGTTCGGCGGATCCCAGTGCGGCGTGCCGGGAGGGTTCACCTGCCCCGGCCAGCAGTTCATCGGCATAGCGCCGGCGGGAGCGCCGTCCGGGCCGCTGTCGCCAAAACCACCTCTTTCACCGTTGGAATTTTCAGTAAAGGAAGACAGCAAGGACGAAGATAAAAAAGAAACAAAGGAATAAATTAATGAAAACTAATAATCAAGCCTGGCAGAATGTGATGGCTAATTACATCGGGGAGTACACCAGGAAATATCCCGGGTACTCCCCCCGGGACCTTGCCGCTGTTTTGGCAGAGAAGTTCTTTATCAACCCGGCAGACGCGTTAAAACTGGCATCCATCCCAGAGAACGAATACGCCGCGAATCGGGTCGGCCTGGCAGCTGTCGAGCTGAACCTGACCTTCAACTGCAATTTGACCTGCGCCTACTGTTTTATCCATGATAAAGGCGATCATGAGAGAATGACCTTTGCCACGGCGAAAAACGCTGTTGATATATTATTGGAACGGGCGGCGTATCCCGTTGTGAATATCACCTTCATCGGCGGCGAGCCCCTGCTGGAGTTTGGCTTAATCAAGCAAATAACCCCTTATGCGCTGGAGGCGGCCGCCAGGCGCAATATATCGGTGACCTGGGCGATAACGACCAACGGCACCCTGATTAACGAGGAGATATTAAGGTTTTTTGCCCAAAACAACATCAACATGCTTTTGAGCCTCGACGGGGGTCAAAAAAATCACGACCGCTACCGTAGGACGAAAAGCGGAGAAGGCACCTGGCAGAAAATCGTTGACTTAATCCCCCTGATCAAGAGTTATCAGCCCTGGCTTGGAGCCAGGATGACGGTCAGCACCGAGGCGATAGACGATATGAGAGAGGACTTCAGAGTAATAGCAGCCCTGGGGATTAACCAGTTTATTATCGCCCCCGCCCAGGGAGAACAGTGCTGGAGCAAGGAGCAGATTGAGCGGTACGGCCTGAACCTGGTGCAAATACTGCGGGACTACCATGATTTAAAACGCGGGGGTTACCCGGTATTCATAGAGGAATTTGAAAAAGACGAAAACGAGTACATGGGCTGGGGCTGCCGGGCGGGCAGCACCTCCCTGGCCGTGGCGCCCAACGGCGACGTCAGCCCCTGTTCAAAAATGCTCGGCCTTACCGATGAAAAAGGCAAATACATCGTGGGAAATGTGAATACGGGAATCGACTACAGCCTGCTGAAACCGTTCCTGTACCCGCTCGCCCACGTGCCCCCTTTCTGCAGGCAGTGTACCAGGCCGTGCAGCGGGGGCTGCTACGCCGTTAACTACGAGCAGACCGGCGACCACTTCACCGCCTCCGAGGAAAACTGCCTCTTCTGGGCAGTCTGCCAGGAAACCAAACGAATATCTAAGCAACTTAACTACTGTACCAGGTACCTAAGTTACTAACTCAACTTTCGCACCATAATTAGATCTCTTGAAGCCTTGAAATACCTAGTGT
>CAZPXL010000072.1:926-8809 GCA_964591005.1 uncultured Eubacteriales bacterium | reverse complement strand
TCGCTGCAGGAGTTTGTGATTAAAGGCATCCCGACCACCATACCCTTTCACCAGCAGGTGCTGAAGAACGCTTTTTTCCAGCGTGGCGAGATCTATACAAACTTTATCCAGCGCCGTATTCTTGGCGAGTAGGAGTAAAAAAGTTTCCGTTTGCGTTAAATTACCACTTTTGTTATAATAAACATGCCCGAAAACAACAGGTTTTCAGAGATCTTTGCATTAAATTATTAAGTTCTGCTAAAAAAGCAAGAGATTGAACATAGTACGGATATCGTTGCTAAACTATACGCCATGTGGAGGTGTTGATGTGGATCCTAACGAAATTGTAAGTGAAGAGCATACGGGTCTGGGCTCAATCAGGATCGCCGATGATGTGGTAAAAGTGATAGCAGGGCTGGCCGCCATGGAGATTAAAGGGGTTGCCGGCATGAGCGGCGGTTTCGCGGGCGGTATCGCCGAGATGCTGGGCAGGAAAAACCTGTCCAAGGGCATTAAGGTCGAAGTGGGAGAGAAAGAGGCGGCTTTAGATCTTTCTGTAATCATGGATTACGGTGTCCGCATTCCTGATGTTGCCGCTAAAATACAGGAAAGTGTAAAAAGTGCGGTTGAAAGAATGACCGGGCTGGTGGTTGTCGAGGCTAACGTTAATGTCCAGGGTGTCGCTTTTGCTTCCGAGTCAAAGGAGGAAGAGCACAGGGTAAGATAATGCCGGAATCAACCCCCTTGAGAGGGGGTTAATTTTTAAGGAGGTCTGCCAGGTGAATCCTTTTGATCGCTTTATACTTGCAATTTATTCCTTGTTTATCACCGTGCTGTTTATCCTTTTTTCAGCGGTAATGCTCGGATGGCCGGCGCCTTTGTTTCTGCTGAGGGATGTATTTTACCCCGGCCGGCCGGAGGTTTTCTGGCCTATTATGGTTGTTGTAATATTAATCGGGGGCAGGCTGTTCTGGGTCAGCTTGTATAAACCCCAGAGAAAAACCCATCACGTGGTGCTGGCCGAAAACGCCCTGGGACAGGTAAATTTGTCTCTCAGCGCCGTGGAAGACTTGTCCAACAAGGTAGCGGGCAAGATCCACGGGGTAAGGGAAGTGAACTCGCAGATGGTGGAGGTCTCCCAGGGGGTGGGCCTGAAAATCCGGGCCTCGGTAACGCCGGATATCAATGTGCCCTCCGCGTCGGCTGAGATCCAAAGCACGATTAAGGAAAAAGTATTTGATATTACAGGGCTGACGGTGAGCAGTGTGGAAGTCCATATAGATAGCATCTCTGCCACTAAGCCAAGAGTTGAATAATCCTAAAAAAAGGGGCTGGGTAAATGGGATTGTTTCAGGAATTTATTGAAAAACACCCCGGAAAAGTAATAGGCATCCTGCTCGGACTGATCTTCGGCTGGTTCGCCATTACCTACGGCCTGTTAAAAGCTCTTTTCGTCACGGCCTGTATTGTCGCCGGCTATTACATAGGAAAAAGGCTGGATGAAAAAGTTGATTTCAAGTCAATGTTCACGAGGTTTTTCGGAGAACGCTAGTAAAAAAGAACGCATCAGGGAATAATACATCGATAGTTTATTATTTGCGCTGACGATCAGGAGGTATAATGAGCAGGAGACAGGCCAGGGAAAGGGCGCTCCAGGTGCTTTTCCAGGTTGATTTGGGCGGTGCCGCCCCCGCAGCAGCCTTTGCACAAATGGATGAAGAATTTGGTAAGCTGACCGGCAGCCAGGACTTTGCCGAGAAGCTCGTTTACGGTTCAATTGAGCATCTGGCCTTTGTTGACCGCGTGATTGCGGCCGTCAGCAAAGACTGGAGCATCAACAGGATGGCCAGCGTGGACCGGAACATAATGCGGCTGGCGCTTTACGAGGTGTTTTTTTGCGACGATATTCCGAACAATGTTGCGGTAAATGAAGCTGTTGAGCTTGGAAAAATGTTCGGCGGAGACGACTCGGGCAAATTTATCAACGGCATCCTCGGGAAAGTAATTGAAAATATAGCGGACTACAGCCCGGATAAGATTGAAACCCAGAAAACCACCTGACGGTGGTTTTTCAGTTAAAACGCAAATTAGACTTTCATTTTATATTTAGCAGCCAGAATATCATTTGGATAAAATAGGAGGATTTAATGGTGTATTTATAGAATGAATATGTCTTAAATCCGTTTATTTTTTCTAAAAAGCGGGGATTATGCTGCCAGAAGGAGATAATTCATTGCGCGTACTTACTGTCAGGGAATTAACCCAGCATATCAAAAACATGATCGAGAAGGATCAGCTTCTGGCAAACGTCTGGGTAAAAGGAGAGATATCCAATTTCAAGGCTGCCTCGTCAGGGCATTTTTATTTTACCTTGAAAGACAGCGTCAGCACCCTGAAGGTGGTTATGTTCCGTTCCAAAAGCCGGTCCCTGGCTTTTCGCCCGGATAACGGCATGGCCGTAACAGTACGGGGTTACGTTTCTGTTTACGAGCGTGACGGGACGTACCAGCTGTATGCCGGAGAAATAGAGCCGGACGGGACGGGCGCGCTGCACCTGGCCTTCGAACAGCTGAAAGAAAGGCTTCAGGCAGAGGGACTTTTCGACCCAAAACATAAAAAGAAACTGCCTCTGCTGCCGCGCCGGATTGGGCTGGTTACCTCGCCTACCGGGGCAGCGGTCAGGGACATGGTGGAAATAATCAGGCGCCGCTGGAGCGGGCTGGAGATAATCCTGGTACCCGTCCTGGTCCAGGGTGAGGGAGCACCCCCGGACATCGCCAGGGGTATCCGGCTGCTTAACAAGTGGGGCGCTGTCGACATTATTATTACCGGCCGGGGCGGCGGTTCCCTGGAAGAGCTGTGGGCATTCAATACCGAAATCGTAGCCCGCAGTATATATAACTCTAAAATACCTGTTATCTCTGCGGTGGGGCATGAAACCGATTACACTATTGCCGATTTTGTCGCTGACGCGCGGGCCGCGACTCCGTCAGCGGCCGCCGAGATGGCTGTGCCTGACAAAAGGGAAATGAGCCGGTACATACAGGCTCTAAACAGCCGCCTTTACGGCGCTGTTAATGAAAAAACGGCGGGGAACAGGCAGCGGCTCAACGCGTGTCTCGCGGGACGTGTTTTTACCAGGCCGGTGGACGTCATTTGCGGGACCAGGCAGCAGTCCCTGGACTTTTTAAATCACCGGCTCAGCCAGGGGATAACCAACCTGGCGGCGAGGGAAGAAAAACGGCTCGCCGTGCTGGCAGGCCGGCTGCAGGCCTTAAGCCCGCTGGCTACTCTGGCCAGAGGTTACAGCATTTGTACCACGCCAGACGGAAAACATGTGATCAGCGAGGCCGGCAGTGTTGAAATTGGAGAGAGATTGGCTGTGCGGCTGGAGAAGGGAATTTTGGACTGTATTGTAGAAGGCAGAAGCAGCTAGCAAAGCAAAATAAAAATAGAGGCGGTAAATAAAGTGAGTACGTTTTTTGATAAAAGTTTGCGCGAAGTAATCGAGCTGTCATCTTCAAAATCTCCGACACCCGGCGGCGGCAGTATTTCCGCGATCTCGGCCGCCCTGGGACTGTCCATGGCCGCGATGGTCTGCAACTTAACCCTGGGTAAAGAAAAATATAGTGATGTGGAACCCGAGGTCAAAATAATTCTGAAAACAGTTGAAGGTTTAATCAAAAGGCTGATGGAATTGACCGGGGACGATATAAAAGTTTTTAACAAAGTAATGACGGCCTACCGCATGCCTAAAGCTGCGGATGAGGAAAAAGAGGCGCGGGAAGCCGCTGTCCAGGAAGCCCTTGTAGGCGCCACTGAAATCCCCATTGAAATTGCCCGGGTATGTCTGAAGTCGCTGCAGGTGGCCTGCCGGCTGTCCGCTATCGGCAGCAAGACGGCCGTCAGCGACGCCGGGGTGGCTGCTGTGCTGGCTGAGGCGGCCTTGAGCGGAGCTCTCCTGAATGTGGACATAAACACCCCCATGATCAAGGACCGGGACTACAGCGACAGGTTTCTCGCGGAAAAAGAAAAAATGTTGAAAGAAGCCGGGATACTTAAAGAACGGACCCTGGCGATCGTGCGGGAGAGGATCAACGGGTAAGCAATTAAAATATTCATCACATGATTTACAAGATTATGAGGATTTACATGATTTAAATATATTTATAAAGTAAAATTACATTTTTTACGTTAAGTTTTATGATATCCTGTTAATCAATTTAAATCATGTTAATCCTGTGAAATTGTTTATACTCATTAGCCACAACTGGTATGCCATAATTTGTATTTAAAAACATATATTATTTTAGATATAATGAAGTCAATAAGTTAGTCTGGAGGGAGCTATGGCTGAAGAAGGTAAAAAACTCAGCTTTGAAGAGGCTATTACGCGATTGGAAGCGGTTGTGCGGGAGCTTGAAGGCGGCGGCCTGTCCCTTGAGAAAGCACTTGAATTGTTTGCCGAGGGTATTGAGCTTTCCCGTGTATGCAGCCGGAATCTCGACGCCGCCGAGCAGCGTATAGCGGTCCTTACCAGGGATGAAGGCGGCGCCATGTCTTTAAAAGAACTTGATTCGCTGCCTGCCGCCGGGGAGGGATCTGGCTGTGGAATTTAAAGAGGAACTGAAAAAAAAGGCAGCTGTTGTGGAAGAAGCCCTGGAGCGTTTTATTCCTTCTCCGGGCACCTACCCGCCGCTGATTCACCAGGCCATGCGCTACAGTGTCCTGGGAGGCGGGAAAAGGCTCAGGCCGGTACTGGTTATGGCCTCGACGGAGGTGGCCGGCGGTTCTTCACTGGATGTTTTGCCGGCTGCCTGCGCGGTCGAGTTGATACACGCCTATTCCCTTATCCATGACGACCTGCCGGCTATGGACAACGACGATTACCGCCGGGGCAAGCCGACCAGCCACAAGGTCTACGGGGAAGCCATGGCCCTTTTGGCGGGCGACGCGCTGCTTACCCTGGCTTTTAAGCTGCTGGCGGAATGCAAAAATGCCCGCCCGGAAGATACCGTGCGGATAATTCATGAAGCGGCGGTTGGCGCCGGCACCCTGGGACTAATCGGCGGTCAGGTTGTGGATACTTTTTCCGCGGGGGAAGATATTGATGCGGCAACGCTGGAATATATTCACCGCCACAAGACAGGAGCCATGTACAGGATCTCGGTGAGAACGGGGGCCATTCTGGCCGGCGCCGGTGAGGAGGAACTTGCGCGCCTTACCGAATACGCGGAGTTCATGGGTCTGGCTTTTCAAATCAAGGACGACATCCTTGATATAGAGGGCGATGAGCAAAAGATTGGAAAGCCCGTGGGCAGCGACATAAGAAATAAGAAAGCCACTTACCCGGCTCTGTTCGGGTTGGATAAATCAAAAGAGAAAGCCCGGGCCGCGGTGGAAAGGGCAAAAGAAGCCCTGCAGCCGTTCGGCGAAAAGGCTGATTTTTTAAATGCGCTGGTGGAATACGTGATTAAGCGTGATATCTAGACAACGAGCGAGCTTTGCAAACCCTGCCCGATAAATTATAAATAAATGACCTGTATATCAATCTTGGTGATTCAATTCTAAATCAGGCGGCGTTTGAAAGGTGAACGCTTATTTGTTATAATTTAAGATCGTAAAAAGTTTTTTTCGATAAATGACGCAGTATCCTAGTCAGGCAATCCTTTTTGAAGGCGGGCCTAAAAATCCGTCAAGGGCATATCGATGAAGTTCCTGGTGCTGGCTGCTGACGCCCAGTTGGGGGTCGGTACTGGGAGTTAAGGAGGTGGGGCGACCCGCAATGGCATGCGGGCGTTGACCCCGCCTCCGTGGAGACCCAAGTTCGTGGGCAGCCATTCATGTGGTCAACTATGGCTTGGGGTTAAACCTGCATGTGGTTACCGCTGCGTGCAGTGTAGCCTGCCTTGAGTGGGTTGGGTGGATTTCTTTTGTGCAAAGTACGGTCATGGGCCCATGAACGGATTTTGTTGATTGAAACCTTTCCTGCAAAAGAGGCTAGAAAAGGGGAGTCTGCCGGGGAAAACTCCTAGGCTGTCCGGGATTCCAGGGCAGGCCGGGGATTGCAGTGTGGACTAAGTGGTAATCTAGCCCCGAAACCGGTAACGGTCGGGAACGGCTTTAAAGGGAAACCGCCGGTCTGGCGACAGTCGGCAGCTGTTCGGGAAAACCTGCTAGACCTAAGCCACAATATTTACCCGGTCTGCTGTCATTTATCTTACATATATTTATTTATTATTGTCATGATACACTGAGTGTATTCCACAGTATGAGGTGAAATTTTTGGGTAATAATAAATCTACCGTTTCCGGTAGATATATCGTTTTGGTAGGGCTGGGTTCTTTCATCCTGGCAATTGTTTTTACCTATCTTTCAGAATTTTTTACCTCAAGATTAAACAGTATTATTCTATCTCTTGTTTTTTTGATTTTTATCATTCTGATCAATATAGCGGCGGATATCGTGGGTACGGCGGTTACCGCGGCTTCCCACGTCCCTTTCAACGCAAAATCGGCCAAACGGATCAGGGGGGCGCCCCACGGCCTGCAGTTAATTAAGAATGCTGATAAAGTGGCTAACCTTACTAACGACATGTTGAGCGATATCACCACCACAGTAGGGGGGGCGCTGGGGATATCCATTGTCGTGCAAATAATAAAGTATGAACCGGCTATGAGCCAGTTCTGGCTAAATATTCTAATCACCGCTTTAATCGCCGCGGTGATTGTTTCTGGCAAAGCATTTTCCAAAAAGATTGCTCTGTCCCACCCTGACGATGTAATTTTTTTGGTGGGAAGGATACTGGCCAGGGTGGAAGAAACCACTGGTTACAGTCCTTTCAGGAAAACCCGCGCACCCAGGAACAAGAGGGGTGAATAAGGTATGGGCGGTCTTCTGAAGCAGATTAACTCCCCGGGCGACATACACGGGCTCAGCTACCCCCAGCTAAATGAGCTGGCCGGGGAAATCCGCCGGCTGATCATTAAAACAGTGTCAAAGAACGGCGGGCATCTGGCGCCCAGTTTAGGGGTAGTTGAACTTACTCTGGGCCTGTATAAAGCTCTTAATTGTCCCCCGGATAAAATTATTTGGGATGTGGGACACCAGGGCTATGCGCATAAAATTATCACCGGGCGGCGGGAAGAGTTCAGCACACTGCGCCAACTGGGGGGTATCAGCGGATTTTTGCGCCCCGGGGAAAGCCCTTATGACGTTTTTGGGACGGGGCACAGCAGCACCTCGATTTCGGCCGCCCTGGGCATGGCCGTGGCCCGGGATCTGAAGGGTGATAAATATAAAATCGCGGCTGTTATAGGTGACGGGGCGATGACCGGCGGCATGGCTTTTGAAGCGCTTAACAACGCCGGTCACCTGAAAAAAGATCTGATCGTCATATTGAACGACAACGAGATGTCCATAGCCCAAAACGTCGGCGCCATGTCCGGATACCTGGCCAGGCTGCGGACCGATCCCATGTACACCAGGGGCAAAGAAGAGCTGGAGCAGCTGATGAAAAAAATCCCTGTGGGTTCCGCCTTGCTGCGCCTTGGCTTGAGGTTAAGGGACAGCTTGAAATACCTGGTGGTACCCGGCATGATTTTTGAGGAGATGGGGTTTATCTACCTTGGACCGGTGGACGGGCACGATATTAAGCAGATAGCAGGCGTTTTGCAGCGTGCCAAGACCTTGAAAGGGCCGGTTTTGATCCATGTATTAACTAAAAAAGGTAAGGGCTATAAACCGGCTGAAGTCAATCCCGGCCGTTTTCACGGTGTCGGCCCCTTTGACCAGGCCAGCGGTGAAGTAATAAAAAACAGCAATATCCCTTCATACACGGATATCTTTGGCCGGACGATGATTAAGCTGGCACGCCGGGATGAGAGCATTGTGGCAATAACTGC
>CAZPXL010000072.1:0-916 GCA_964591005.1 uncultured Eubacteriales bacterium | reverse complement strand
CAATGGCCAGCGGCACGGGACTCACCAATTTTGCCCGCCTATACCCCAAGCGCTTTTTTGACGTGGGAATTGCCGAGCAGCATGCCGTTACTATGGCCGCCGGTATGGCCGCCGGAGGATACCGTCCTGTTGTGGCCGTCTACTCGACATTTTTGCAGCGCGCCTTTGACCAGATCCTGCACGACGTATGCCTTCAGAAACTCCCGGTGACCTTTGCCATAGACAGGGCGGGTATAGTGGGAGAAGACGGTGCCACTCACAACGGTCTCTTCGATTTTGCCTACCTGAGACCAATTCCCAACATAGTGGTAATGGCCCCGAAAGATGAGAATGAACTGCAGCACATGCTGGCAACCGCGGTGAATCACCCCGGCCCTGCTGCTGTGCGCTACCCCAGGGGGGCCGGCGCCGGGTGCGCGCTGGATGAAAATTTAAAGACAATCCCTATCGGCCGGGCTGAAGTATTGAAAAAGGGCTCTAATGTCACGCTGCTGGCCGTTGGCAGCACTGTACGCCTGGCGGAACAAGCGGCGGCTGTTTTAGAGGGCAGGGGTATTGACGCGGCTGTGATCAACGCCAGGTTTGTAAAACCCCTTGACGAGGAATGCATTATTAGCTACGCCAAGCAAACCCGTGTGATGTTTATCCTGGAGGAGCATGTCTTGCACGGAGGTTTCGGCAGCGCGGTGCTTGAACTGCTTTCTTCCAGGGGCATCAAGGACATCAGGGTGCATTGTCTGGGCATCCCGGACGTTTTTGTGGAACACGGCAGCCCTGCTCAGCTCAGGGACAAGTACGGTCTCACGGTGGAGCACCTGGTGAAGGCCGTCTCAAGTAAAATGATACATATAAACCGCTCCGGAAGGCTCAAAATAGTATTGGATCGAAAATAAAACGCCGGGGGGATCTTGCTTTG
>CAZPXL010000071.1:0-8813 GCA_964591005.1 uncultured Eubacteriales bacterium | reverse complement strand
TAGGTATTTCAAGGCTTCAAGAGATCTAATTATGGTGCGAAAGTTGAGTTAATAAGAAGTAATGACACCATATTTAGGACGTGCAAGCTGGATGAAGAGCTAAAAGAGTTTATTGATTTAAAAAAAGAATCTTTATATGCAGCCGTCAAAGAATTTGGCAGCGCCAGGGATATACAAAAAGTGATGGAGAGGGCGGGAATAAAGGAATTTTTAACCTTTAGCGTGGTGGCTGACGAGCTTGTCAAAGAAGGAAAGCTGATTAAAGATAAAGAAATGATCTGCATGGCCCGTTAGATCTTTACCTTTGTATATTATAAGTGATATAGTTTACTTTAATTTTATTTTTTACATATTATTTATGGGAAGCTGAGCAGTATAAACAAAATATAGTTAAAAAGTATGGGTGGTTGGTGAAATGAAACAATTTGCCGTAATCGGCCTGGGGCGCTTTGGGACGAGTTTAGCCCTGACCCTCACAAAAATGGGCTACGATGTCCTGGCGGTCGATACTAACGAAGAAAAAGTTACCGGTATTATGGAAAAAGTTACCCACGCGGTCCAGGTGGACGCCATGGACGAACAGGCGCTTAAAGCGCTCGGCATCCGTAATTTCGACGTGGTGGTCGTAGCCATCGGCCAGGATGTCCAGAGCAACATCCTGGTTACTGTGATGCTCAAGGATTTGGGTGTTAAAAGGGTGGTGTCCAAGGCCGTAACAGAACTGCACGGGAAGGTCCTGGAAAGGGTCGGCGCCGACAAAGTGGTCTTTCCCGAGCGGGATATGGGTGCCCGGGTGGCCCAGGCCCTTGTCTCTAAAAATATTATGGACCAGATCAGCCTTTCACCCGATTACAGCATTATCGAGCTGATGGCGCCGGATGATTTCACAGGGAAATCCCTTGCCGAAGGAGCGTTAAGAGTGAAGCACGGGGTAACCGTGCTGGCCATCCGGCGGGGCAATGATGTTATTATATCCCCCGGCGCCAAGCAGATGGTGCAGGAGGGGGATGTGTTAGTGGTGGTAGGCCGCAATGACAAGTTAAGAGCCCTGGAAGAGAAGTAAGGATGGGGTTAATCCCTTTCTAAAAGTTTTCCTTCCGCCTCTTTTTTTAGCAGTCTGCCGGTTACCGGTCTTAAGATCAGCCAGAAGATTATCCCTATCCCCAACGTAACAAGCATAGCGGTCTGGGTGTGAAAAACATACCAGAAATAAAGATAACCGGTCGATATCACTATGGACACCAGCATCAGCGGAAAGGCTATCTTGAAAAAATCCATAAAACCGATATACTGGCCTCTCTTTTCAGCCATGCCTATTACCACGACGTTGGCTGAGGCGCCTATGATGGTACCGTTGCCGCCCAGGCAGGCTCCCAGGGACAAAGACCACCACAAAAAATTAAGGTCGGTGATGCCGCCGATGCGGCCCATATCCTGAATCAGCGGGATCATTGTCGCCACGAACGGGATGTTGTCGACAAATGACGAAGCCACAGCAGACAGCCAGAGGATAAGTATCCCTGTCGGGAGCACGTTTCCTCCGGTTATTTCCAGGGACCACCTGGCAACCGCCTCTATTACCCCCACCTCTTCCAGGGCGCCGACCACCACAAAAAGTCCGATAAAGAAAAATATAACCGGCCATTCCACGATCTGCAGGGCGTGTTCGGGGTCCTCCTTTGTGATCAGAAGCAGCAGTGTGGCCCCTGACAGGGCAACCACCGACGATTCAAGGTGGACATACTGGTGCAGGACGAAGCCCAGTACGGTCAAGGCGAGCACAATGAGACTTTTACGCAGCAGGACGGGGTTCTTTAACTCTTCATGCTCATCCAGCTGCATAATATTCGCCTGCAGTTCCTCTTTCGCCGACAGCTGGCTCCGGTAGATGAGCTGGAGCAGCGGAATTGTCAAAACATATATTAATACTACAACCGGGGTCAGGTTAAAAACGAAGTCCATGAACCCGAGAGCGGTGGCGCTGCCGATCATAATATTGGGAGGGTCGCCTATAAGTGTGGCGGTGCCGCCGACGTTTGACGCGATGATCTCGGTAATTAGAAATGGCAGGGGTGTAATTTTAAGCTGCCTGGCGATGGCAAAAGTGACGGGCACAATTAAAAGGACAGTGGTAACATTGTCTAATAACGCTGACAGTACGGCGGTGACCAGGGCCAGGGCGGCTAAAATCTTCAGCGGCTCTCCTTTCGAACTTTTAGCAGCCTTGATTGCCATAAATTCAAATACACCGGTGTGCCTGGTGATCCCTACAATGATCATCATTCCGACCAGCAGGCCGATGGTATTGAAATCAATGGCCTCCACAGCTTTCTCCGGATCTACGATGCCTGTTAATACCACCAGGGCCGCCCCGACCAGGGCCGCAACCGTGCGGTGTACCTTTTCAGATACAATCACGACATAAGTAATCAGAAAAACTGTGGACGCTATTATCACCTGGTACTGTTCAATCAAAAGTATCACCCCGTTAATGCCGGTTGAATGTTTATTTAAAACATCAAACCGGCAGACTTATAACTATTATTACAAATACATTCCCTGTTATTAAAAAAAAGTGGGACGTCATATAAAATGACTTCCCACCCCAGAAGCCTGATACCTTGAAAACGAATCCGGAGAATCGCTCAACCCGGGAACACTTATATAAAAATAGTCTATATTACTTTAACACAACACCATTGACCGAACAAGATTTTTAAGTCCATATTATATTATTGGCAGGAATAAATTGCCGGTGTTAGAAGAATTATTAATTAGGAAGGAGGCTTAAAAAATGATTAAGAAAATTCTTGTGGCTTTTGACAGTGGGAAAAAGTCTCATAAAGCTCTGGATTTTGCAACGGAAATAGCAAAAAACTGCAATGCTGAAATTTATATCTTTACCTCCGTCAAGATGCCTGGAATAGTATCATCGGTGGCAGACCAGGACATGCTTAAGGATCTGGAGGACAAGAGTTTTGATTATTTTAGAAATGAGCTGGCAGAGGCTGAAGAAAAGGTTAAAAGCCAGGGTGTTCAGGTCCAGGTTGTAATTTTAAAAGAAAGTCCCGGCGCTGCCATTGTCCGTTTTGCCGAAAAAGAAAGTATAGACCTGATTGCCATGGGTTCACGCAACCGGGGCCTTATTGAAGGGATCATGCTGGGACTGGGGAGCGTCTCCAACTATGTCATCCAGAATGCCAGGTGCCCCGTTCTGATCACCAAGGATGAAACAGAGAAATCCTAGTTTTTTTCATAGGACTCCATTTGTTCCATAACAAGGTGTTTTCTCTCGTTACCGGTCTCCTCGCTCAATATGCCTTCTGACAAAAGCTTCTCTATGGACAGGTGTTCAGCATAGAGGAGCTTTTTGCGCGCGTGGAATTCCTGCTCCTGCAGAAGATCCGGGTACTTGTCATAAAGGGTGTTTAACCTGTGGTTAACCGCCAGGATCCTTTCGGCGTTTTCCTTTTCAATTTTATCAAAAACCTGGGGAGAAACCCGCCCCTCCTTATACAGGCGGATGAGTTCATCACCGGCGGCGGCGGCCTGCTGCAGCTCAAATAATAACTTTTCGTACTCTTTTAATCCGCCCACGGTTTTCTGAAGTCCCAGGACGCGGATCAGCGGGGATATGGACAAACCCTGTATAAACAGGGATAAGAACACGACGCTTAAGGTCAGGGTGATTATTGTTTCCCTGCCGGCGAAATCCAGGGGCAGGCTCAGGGCCAGGGCCAGGGAAAGAGAACCTTTCAGCCCGCCCCAGTTAATAACGTGCTTATATGATTTGGGCAGTTTGTATCCCAGTGTCGACACATAGACGGCCGCCGCCCGGCCGAGCAGCACCAGGACAAAGGCCACCGGTATTTGAAATAAGTGTTCCACGATGGTGATGTGGGATATCTCCAGGCCGACCAGGATGAAGACCAGGGAATTGGCGGCCAGCACAATTGTGTCCCAGAACACGGAGATGCTGAACCTGGTGGTGGGTGACATCCCGATGTCCTTGCCGTAATTGCCCAGTACCAGCCCGGCCGCCACCACGGCGATAACGCCGGAGACCTCGATTTGTTCCGCGATAATGTAGGCGCCGAAAAAAAGGACCACGGAAAAGGCGTTTTCCAGGGGGTAATCATCAAAATAGCGGCCGATCTGCGATATCAAAAAGCCAAACAACAGGCCCACCAGCGTGCCACCGACCACTACCTTAAAGAACATCGCCGTTCCGGCGGCGGCGCCCCACAGGCCCAGTGAGAAGATATAGGCCATAGAGTAAACGGATAGCTTGAAAAGCACAACCGAGATGCCGTCATTGACCAGGCTTTCGCCTTCCATGATTACTGCCAGGCGGCGGTTGACGCCGAGATTTTTGAATATCGAAATGACGCTTACCGGGTCAGTCGCCGCCATTAGAGCGCCAAAGACCAGCGCTGTCTGAAGGGGAAGCCCCAAAGCGTAATGAGAAAGGCCGCCTGTTACCGCGAAGGCGATCAAAGTGCCCAGAAAAGCCAGCAGTATGATCGGCCGGCGGTTCCTGGTGATATCACTATATGACAGTTTCAGGGAAGCTTCGCCGAGCAGCGCCGGCAAGAAAATTGAAATAACGGCTGTGCGGAAGACTTCATCTGAAGCAAAAAAATTCCTTACTTCTTCAAAGACCCCCTCCACCGGCATCAGCCCGACTACCGCCCCGATAGTGACCAGGGCGATGGGGTAGGGTCTGTTTAGCCTTTTAGCCAGTGCTGTTACAGCAACAGAAAGGGCTAAAAGAATAAAGATTAGCTGTATGTTATGGATAACCATCTGTTTGACTACGCCCCTTGTTTAGTTATACATGCCTCAATATAATTATTTCTTGGCTGCTTTTTAATAATTATACCTTAAAAACGCTTTCCAGGCATTTATTGCCCAAATTTTAATGATGTATTCCCCAGCTTAGCGAAGTTGATTGGAAACTCAACAACTTGCTGTATGTAGTAAACATTATTTCAGAAATCCTTGTCAGTTAGTTGGAAGAGGGATAAGATATATATTGCGTATTCAATGTTAAAAATATTCTACAGTTTGTTAAAAGGAGAAAGTAAAAGTGCCGGAGACATATCAGGTTTCCTTTGCTTGCGTGATTTTCCTGGGGACTTACTTGTTGTTAATCGCGGATAAAATTCACCGCACCATAGTGGCGCTTTGCGGTGCAATGTTGATACTGATGGCAGGGATCATTACGCAGGAGAGGGCTGTCATGGCCATCGACTTCAACACCATCGGCCTCCTCATCGGTATGATGGTCATAGTTGGGATAACCCGCCAAACCGGCGTCTTTGAGTATTTGGCCATATTGTCGGCTAAAACCGTAAAGGGAGAGCCGGTCCGGATTATGATGGCGCTGGCCGCCGTCACCGCTGTGTTATCAGCCTTGCTCGATAATGTGACTACTGTTTTGCTGATAGTCCCCGTAACCTTTGCCATTACCCGTCAGTTGAAAATCAATCCGCTTCCTTACCTGTATGCTGAAATTATCGCTTCAAATATTGGAGGAACGGCAACTTTAATCGGTGACCCGCCGAATATTATGATCGGCAGCGCTGCCGGGCTGGGTTTTTTAGATTTTGTAATCGCGCTTACCCCGGTTATTATAGTGATCTATTTCGCCAACATAATCTGGCTGAAGCTGCTTTTTAAAAAACAGCTGGTGACAACACCGGAACTGCAAAAAAATATTATGGACCTTGACGAGGGGAAGGAAATTAAAGACCCGGTTCTGCTCAAAAAGTCGCTCCTGGTTATCGGCCTGACCATCCTGGGTTTTATACTGCACCAGTTCCTGCACCTGGAATCTGCCACAATCGCCCTTTCAGGCGCGGCTTTGCTGCTGCTTTTGACGCGCGGTAACCCCGAAAAAGCCCTCGGCGCGGTGGAATGGCCTGTTATATTCTTTTTTGCCGGGCTGTTTGTGGTGGTCGGCGCGCTGGACGAGGTGGGAGTGATTGAATATATAGCGATAAAGTCACTGGAAATAACAGGCGGGGCAATGGTCTCCACCGGAATACTTATTTTATGGCTGTCAGCCATAGCTTCGGCCTTTGTGGATAATATACCGTTTGTGGCGACGATGATCCCGCTGATTCAGGATATGGGCCGTCTCGGAGGAATAGCGGACCTGAACCCCCTGTGGTGGTCACTTTCTCTGGGCGCGTGCCTGGGCGGCAACGGGTCCCTTATCGGCGCCTCGGCCAATGTGGTCGTGGCCGGCCTGGCGGAGAAAAGGGGGGTACTCATTACCTTCGTTAACTTTATTAAAATAGCTTTTCCGATGATGCTGATGTCAGTCGCTATTTCCATGGTATACTTACTGCTTCGCTATCTCCACTAAATAAAACTATTTCAAAGAGCCGCGGGTACTGCCGGCATGCTGCCGGACAAAGGGAAACAAAATAACCATGCCGCTAAGGCAGGCTTAAAGATAAAACGATTATAATAAGACCAAAAAGAAATACAGGATATTCTCGCGTCTCACGTCCCACGACTCACTAAAATCCGCTCTCTCTGATAAATTCCTCCAGTTTATCCAGGTCGTCGTCGGTAATTTTCAGCGATGGAGATTGGCCGAGAAGCAGGCGGCCTTCGGCAATTATAAGTTTCCCCTTTTCCTTTTTCAGGGCTTCCCGGTTTCCCTTGTTCTGATGATACCGGATCAGTTCCATGGCCTGCCGGCGGTCGAACAGGTATATCGACCGGCTGCCGGACGGATCTTCCTGGGCCTCGTCCCACCTGGCCCGGTAGGCGTCTATTTCCCCGCTTTCTTCAGCCAGGCGCACCGCAGCCCTGCACAGCGCTTCTCCCAACCTTCCTTCCTCATACTCCGCGGCCAGTATCTCCAGTATTACCGCAAACGGGAGGCGGCCTTCTTTTTCTGCCTGCTTTTCCCTGACTGAATTTTCCCGGCAGAGTTCTTTGCTTTCTTGTTCCTGTTCCGTCTGCTTGGAGGTCATAACGTGATGTTTCTGCGGTTGATGTTTTTCCATAGACTTCCGGTTTGCGCTTCTTCGCCTGTTCACAACCACCACTCCCTAAAACTTATTCACAAACAAATTGACAGGATTAAAAAATTTTTCACAAGATTTACAGGATTTTGAGGATTTACAAGATTGAAATAATCTTTTTTATAGTAATAAAATATTTTTACTTGATTTTTATGAAATCCTGTTAATCGGTTTAATCTTGTTAATCCTGTGAATGTTTTTTAGCTCTTATGATTCTAGCATATATTTATTTTATAAATTGTCAAATTCCTTTTCAGACAAAAAAAACCCGTTCAATGTGAACGGGTCAGTCAAAAAACATTTTTGGAAGAAGGAGATAAATGGAAAACCCGGGTTCCTCCGCTATGAACCCGGGTTTTCCAAAGGTATAAACCTTGTGAAAAATAAAAACAGCCCCGGCCTTTTCACGGAAGGCGGCAACGTCCTGACCAGGCAGGTCTCCTGACTTATGGATCTCAGCTAATCTCCCGCCTTCCCGGGCTTATAAGTCAACCCAGTGGCACTCAAGGGAGTTGCTCCCCATTTACAGTGGCCTGACCGTCCGGGATTTTCACCCGGTTCCCTTTTTACCCCGTTAACGGGGTACCTGGTCAGTTCATTTTTTTAGTTAAAAACATCCTAACATTAACTAAACTATTTGTCTACTAAAAAATATTGTCTATAACACTTTATAAATAAACAGAAGATAAAAACAGTACGTCCAACTATCTTATGTTCTTTATGAAACATCCACTTTTGCAATCTGTGGTACAGGCCTGGTTGTCTCTAACCCCAGAATTTCTTCGACCGAGTATATACCCGCAGGATGCGTGTAGATATATTGTATTACTTTTTTTAAACAGTCGGTAAAAGCATTGCGGTTTATGGATTCATGCTTAATTTCCAGTCGCTCGTTGTCGCTGACAAAAACTATTTTGTGGACTCCTATAGTTCCCCCGCCACGTATGGCGTGTATAGCGATCTCCCTTCCTTTGCTGCTTTTATTTCCGTGCCTGCCAAAGATCAACTCTTTCTCGGGGTTTATGCCCACTCCTTCCGCGATTGCCTTGGCCAGGCGTAATGCGGTTCCGGAGGGTGCGTCCTTCTTATAGCGGTGGTGTTCCTCTATAACCTCGATATCAAAACCCGACAGAACTTTAGCCATCTTTTTAGCAGAATCTATCAGCATGTTTATACCGATAGAAAGGTTTGGAGCCATAACCAGGCTTACTTCATACATATTAGCGATAGAACGAAGCGCCTCGGCCTGGAACTTGGTGTATCCCGTGGTGCCTACAATCAGGTGAGCGCCGTATTTGGCTGCGGTCTTAAGGTTGACCAGGCCAGACTCAGGGTTGGTGAAATCGACTACAATTTCGGGACGCGTAGCGGTCAAAGAAGAGACTAGTTGATCACATCCCTTTACAATCAGCCCCGTTTCGGGAATCTCTAAGATATCTCCTATGTCTCTGCCCACTTTTTCGCCACCGCTGCGGCTTGCCACCAGCACAAGCTTTACAGAAGGGTCTTTTAACAGGTTCCTGGCCAAGGCCTGGCCCATACGGCCGAAACCGAAAAGAGCAACTCTTATTGTTGTGGACATTTAATCCCCTCCCATTCATAAATTTTGGATAAAAAAAACCCGTGGTTTTAGAACAGCGGGGTCAAAAAGGGATAAGCAATGAGCAAGGCATACTCAGCAGCTTGATTTGTAAACTGCTTCCCTTTCAACGCTGACGAGGTTAGCTGACGGATTCGGGCCGAAAGAATAGCCCTACGATTCGGTAGTCG
>CAZPXL010000070.1:0-8841 GCA_964591005.1 uncultured Eubacteriales bacterium | reverse complement strand
ACAAACTCAACCAGGCTTCTGGTAGCGGAATATGCCGGCGGCCGTTTAAACAGGATAGAGACCGGCCGGCTCACTACCCGTCTTGGAAAGGGCATGGACGGCGGGAAACTGCTGCCGGAAACCATGCTGGCTGCCGCCGACGCGGTAGGCCTGTTTTATCAAAAAGCCGTAAACCTTGGAGCCGGGACCGTGGCGGCCGCGGCTACCAGCGCCGTGCGGGATGCTTCCAATAAATTAGAATTTCTGGAGCTGGTTAAAGAGAGGACAGGTTTGACGGTAAGGGTGCTCAGCGGCGAGGAGGAAGCGGCCTTGAGCTACCGGGGAGTGTTGTCCGGCCTGCGGATCGAGCCTGGCCCCACCCTGGTAATTGATGTCGGCGGCGGCAGCACGGAATTCATCTGGACCCAGGGGGGCCGGCTGAACCTGGCCAGCGCCAATGCCGGGGCTGTGAGGCTAACGGCGTCGGGCGCGGATGACGCTGAAACATATAAAATACTGCGGCCCGCTCTTGAGGATGTAAAGAGGAGTTCGCCGGAACGCCTGGTGGGGGTGGGCGGAACAATCACGACGCTGGCCGCCATAGACCAGCGGCTTGAGCGCTATGACCCGGACCGGGTGCATGGTTACAGTCTCAGCGCTCTGAGCGTGGACAGGATCCTGAAAATGCTGGAGCATATGGAAGCCGGGGAACGAAGAAAGGTGCCGGGGCTGCATCCGGATAGGGCGGATATAATAGTTGCCGGAGTGAACATTGTTAAGATAATTTTGAAAGAACTCGGCCTGGACAGAATGCTTGTCAGTGAATGTGACATTCTTTACGGTTTAGCGTTAGAAGAGGTCGGAATAAAGTAATTGTTAACCTACTTAAGATGACAAAATTTTCCACCCGCTTATACTATAATAATATTGTAGAAAAAGTATAAGCGGGTGATCTTTTGTTTGAGAATCCGGAGATCTATCCATATCACCGGGCGGCGAAAAACAAAAAGAAACACCGGCGCTGGGCCGGTGTCGACAATGCTAAAAAACGCATCCCCCTGTTATGGCAAAAGGCGGTGGATAGCATTACCGCTGAGGGGCTGGCTCTTGCCGGCGCGGGCTTTTTCCTGGGGCGGGCTGTTTTGCTGGGTGAGCTGACACCCTTTGGGACGGCGTTAGCGGCAGCTGCTGTCAGGGTCTGCGGCCACGGCGGGAGACTGGCGATACCGGCGGTAATCCTTGGCCTGGCCACTGTAAGCCATGGTACGCCCCTGGCGTCTTCCGTCATTTCCGTACTGTGCCTCTGGTTTTTAATAAGGTCGATACCGCCGGATATTAAAAGGCCGTGGCTGGTGCTGCCGTTACTGGTGCTGGCTGTGACTGTGGTTGTAAAGTCTTCATTTATAACTTTTGATTCTCCTTCCTCCTATAATTATTTCAGCATAATGTTTGAAGCGGTATTTGCAGCGCTGCTAACCCCGGTTATGGTACACGGTATTGAGGCGGTTAAACGAAAGCCTGATCGTTCGCGTCCCTTATCCGGGGAAGAGATATTTTGCATACTGCTTATATGCGGAGGTATTATTGCCGGGACAGGCGACCTCGGGTATGATATGGTGAGCTTAAAGGGCACTTTAAGCAAATTTGCCATTTTGCTGGTAGCGGTTATTGGCGGCGCCGGAGCCGGCGCGGCAGCCGGCGCTGTAATGGGGACTATTCCCGGCCTGGCTTATGTCACGGTGCCTGTCATGGTAGGGTATTATTCATTTGCCGGTTTGCTGGGCGGCGTTTGCAGGAATCTCGGCAAGGTGGGAGCGGCCACGGGATTTCTCCTGGGGAGCATTATTCTTTCCATATATATCAATGATTATGGAAATATGGTCGCAATCCTGCTGGAAACCGGTATCGCCACGCTGCTTTTTTTACTGGTGCCCATGTTTTTTATATCAGAACTGAAATCAACCCTGGGTTTGGAAACAGAAAATCCTGAGAGCCACCCGGCGGAAGGTTTTTTCAGGGAGTTATTCAAGGAACGGATATCATGCTGGGCCAGGGTATTCAATGAGCTCTCAAGAACTTTTGAACAGGTATCTTCCACCGCCGGCCAGAACCGGGAAGAACAAAGCCTGCAAAAGCTGCTGAACCTGGTGAGCGAAAAGGTATGCGGCAGCTGTTCATTTTACCGCACCTGCTGGGAGAGGGAGTTTTATAAGACGTACCAGGGTATAATCGACCTCCTGACCCAGGTGGAGCTGTTCGGCCAGGTCTCGCCCGACAATCTGCCGGAAGAGATCAAGAGGCGCTGTTCCCGGACAAAGGAGCTTGCCATTACCGTAAGCTGCCTTTATGAAACTTACAGCCTGAACCGCTACTGGTCCCACCGCCTGCTGGAAAGCAGGCAGATCGTCTCTGAACAGCTCAGGGGCATTGCCGGGGTTATCACCAGCCTGCCGGCGGAGCTGGAATTTGAGGTTGAGGCCGGGGATTTAGAACTTAACCTGCGCAGAAAACTGAAAGAGGCTGGAGTACAGGTGGACAGCCTGTCCATATGCCGCCGGGACGGCAATGGGCTGGAGGTGTCGCTCACTGGGCCGCCATGCGGCGGGGCAATGAACTGCAAGGACATAATAATGCCGGTGCTTGCCAGAACTCTTGAACAGCCCTTTTACTCCCCTGCTTCCATATGCACTGCCAGGGGTGGAGAAACATCCTGCCACCTTAAGTTTTACCCGGATTTGAAATACCGGCTTTCGTTGGGTGCGGCGGGAATAGGCAAAAATGGGAGCATTGTTTCCGGGGACAGTTACGCTTTTTTCCACCTCAAGGGCGGGCGTTTTGCCCTGGCGCTGAGCGATGGTATGGGGAGCGGCCCGCGGGCGGCCCTGGAAAGCGGGACAACCTTGTCGCTGCTGCGGCACCTTCTTGAATCAGGTTTTGGACAGGACCTGGCCATAAGGACGATCAATTCGATTCTGGCTTTACGCTCGCCGGGCGAGAGTTTTGCCACGGTGGATATGGCTGTTATCAACCTGTGCAGCGGGCAGGCTGATTTTGTGAAAATCGGCGCTGTTTCCACGTTTTTTGTCCATGGTGGCCAGGTGGAACTTATTAAAGCAAGCTCTCTGCCGGTAGGCATTATAGAAGATATCGAGGTGGTGACCATAGGCAGGACCCTGGAGCCCGGCGACCTGCTGGTAATGGTCTCCGACGGAATTCTGGACTCATACAAGGGCTCGGGTGACCGTGAAGAATGGCTGGCCGGGATACTGTTGGACGCAACGGATATGGAGGCGCAGGAGATAGCGGATCTGTTTTTAAAGCTGGCCCAAACCGGGGCGGGAGGTGCTTCCAGGGCGCCCGACGATATGACCGTCCTGGTGGCGCGGGTGGAAAAACAGAGGTATTTAAAATATTAGATTTGGGCACATTCCTCTGCCTCAGAGAAAAACTCCAGATAGAGGTGTGTCCCCGTTCCACTGACATTGTGTGTTTTATTAATGTGTTTGTTGGCATATTAAAAATTTGAGATTCCAATCGGGGACAACTGTGCCCCCCTTTTCTTTTTTACACCTGTAATTTACATAGTTTTTATGATATTAATAAAGAAGCTAAAAAAACAGCAGAATACTAAAGGTGTTACTGATGGAGCTTCCAAATGCAAATATTATACGCGCGCTCTCCAGCAGGAATTACCGCCTGTTCTTCACCGGACAGGGCATCTCGGTAATTGGTACCTGGATGCAGTCGATAGCCATGAGCTGGCTGGTCTACCGCCTGACCGGCTCGGCGCTTCTCCTTGGTGTGGTTGGGTTTGCCGGTCAAATTCCGAGTTTTGTCTTTGCTCCTATCGCCGGCGTTCTGGCGGACCGGTGGAATCGCCACCATATTATTATTGGAACCCAGGTTCTGTTCATGATCCAGGCTTTTGTTGCAGCCGGCCTGGCTCTTACCGGCGTTATAACCGTCTGGCATATTGTTGCTTTAAGCCTGTTCCTCGGCCTGGTAACCGCTTTTGACATACCGGCCCGCCAGTCACTGGTGCCTCTGATGGTGGAAAAGAAGGAGGACCTGGCCAACGCCATTGCCCTGAACTCGTTTCTTTTCAACGGCGCCCGGCTGGTCGGCCCGACGATTGCAGGAATACTGATCGCGGCACTGAGTGAAGGCATGTGTTTTTTGATCAACGGTATCAGTTATATTGCGGTGATCATGGCCCTTTTGGCAATGAAAATAAACATTGAAAAAAAGGTGGTTCGGGATTCGCGCATTTTCCAGCAGTTAAAGGAAGGGATCGGTTATGCTTTTCATTCCGGGCCGATCCGGACGATCCTGTTTCTATCGGCGACTGTCAGTATCGTCGGCATGCCTTATACCGTGTTGATGCCGGTAATAGCCCGGGATGTTTTGTACGGCGGGGCGCATACTTACGGTTTTTTAATAACAGCTTCAGGCGTGGGCGCTGTGACAGGGGCTCTCTACCTGGCTGTTCGAAAAAACGTGGAGGGGCTGGGCAGCCTCTTGCCCGTGGCGACGGCTGTTTTCGGCATAGGCCTGATAGCGCTCTCCCAGTCCCGGAATTTTTGGGTATCCCTGCCGCTGATGCTGCTGACCGGTTTTGGCATGATGGTCCAAATGGCATCCAATAATACCATTTTGCAAACTATTGTCGATGACGATAAAAGAGGCCGGGTGATGAGCCTTTATACCATGTCATTTTTGGGTATGGCGCCTTTCGGCAGCCTGCTGGCGGGGGTGCTGGCAAGCCGCATCGGGGCGCCCGGCACGATCATGTACGCCGGCATAATCTGCCTGCTGGCCGCGTCGTTGTTTGCCGGCCGGGTTCCACATATAAAAGGTGAAATCAGCCGGCATACCGGTAAAACAACATATTAAAATGAATAATTACATTAAAAAGATGAAGTTTATTGGAGTCTGTAGCTAATTTTACCAACACATTAAAGAAATACAGCAGGAAAAGGTCACAGTAATGTGGAATAACGAGGTGTTAATCATGGGAAAGGTAGACATAGATGAACCTGCTCCATAAGGTTGCCGATTATATTACGCGACACCGGATGGTGGCGCGCGGTGATAAAGTTTTGGTAGGTGTATCCGGCGGTCCGGATTCAATGGCGCTCCTGCATATTTTATATCTTTTAAAAGAAGACCTGGGGATAAACCTGCATGTGGCGCATTTAAACCACATGTTTCGAGGGGAAGAGTCAGAAAAAGACGCTTTTTTTGTCGCTGAGACCGCCAAGGCTTACGGTCTGCCAGCAACCGTGGAATCTGTGGATGTGCCGTCATACATGTCGCGGCGCCGTATGTCAAAACAGGCAGCCGCCCGGGAAGTACGCTTCAATTTTTTTATTCAGTGTGCGGGCCGGGTGGGGGCGTCCAGGGTGGCCCTTGCCCACCAGGGTGATGATCAGGCCGAAACCATCCTTATTAATTTTTTAAGGGGTTCGGGTACGGGCGGGCTTAAAGGGATCCTTCCGGTGCGCGACGGCTTATATATAAGGCCTCTTTTAAATGTAAGGCGCTCTGAGATCGAAAGTTTTTGCAGCGAGATGAACCTGGCTTTTCGCCAGGATTCCTCCAATTTAAAGCCTGTGTACACCAGAAACAGGATCAGGTTAAGCCTGATGCCGCTGCTGGAAAAGGAATACAACCCGGAGCTTGTACCGGCCTTACTGCGGCTTGGTGAAATATGCCGGGAAGAAGACAATTACCTTGATCGCCTGGCGGCGGAAGCTTTTCAGGGAGCGCTTCTGGAATCAGGCCCCGGCCGTGTTTTATTAAGCCTTGATCAGCTTAAAGAGGCGCCGCTGGCAGTACGGCGCAGGGTTTTGCGCCGGGCCTGGCAGGCCGTGTCCGGCGCCGTTGCTAATTTAGGTTTTCAGCATGCCGAAGGTGCACTGGATTTGGTAAGCAGCGGGACAACAGGCTCACAGGCGGTCATGCCCGGTAATGTGGTTGCCTTAAGGACATATTCGGCCCTTGAGCTCAAGGCGCCGCGGAGCAAAAAGGACATGCCCGGTTACATATATCAGCTGCACGTGCCGGGAAGGACCTATGTACCGGAGATCGATATCACGGTTTGCGCGGAATTAACCTGTGGCGAACTGGAAGGCAGCCCGCGAGACCTGCCGCCGGGCGAGGCTTTGCTGGACTTCGATAGTCTTCCTCCGGTCATATTTGTGAGGCGCCGGCTTGAAGGTGATGTTTTTCATCCTTACGGCCAGGCTTCCGAATTAAAGCTAAAGGACTTTTTAATCAAGCAAAAAATTCCCCGCGAAGAGAGAGAACGCATACCTCTGATCTGCACACCAAAGGAAATTATCTGGGTAGGCGGTATCAGGACCGGAGAAAAGTGGAAGGTGCGAGAAAGCACCAGGAATATGCTGCATTTGAAACTAATACCCGGAGATCAGGCTTTTGATTGTAACAGTTGCTGAAATATGTTAAAATACTTGTCATGGGTTATTGCATTTTTTTAGGAGGAGTGGCATTGTGAACAAGGTAATAAAGAACCTTAGCATATATTTGCTGATTGTTCTGGTTATTATCGCCTTGCTTAAATATACGACGCCCACAAGAACTTTACCCGAGCCGATTAATTACAACAAGTTTTATGAAGATGTGAATCAGGGGCAGGTAAAATCCGTCGTAATCCAGTCAGACGGCCAGACCAACACCATAACAGGTGTAAGAGTCGATGATAAAACATTCGAAACCAAGGGCCCCGCTGATGACACCGCTCTTTACACCCTTTTAAGAGATAAGAAGGTTGAATGGAAAAACGAGCCGCCTCCCCAGCCCGGATGGTGGACCGGTCTCCTTACAACCCTGCTGCCTATTCTCCTTTTTGTAATGCTCTTCTTTTTCCTGATGCAGCAGACCCAGGGCGGCGGCAACCGGGTCATGTCGTTCGGCAAGAGCCGGGCCCGGCTGCACAGTGATGACAAGAAAAAGATAACCTTCGCCGATGTGGCGGGGGCTGATGAAGTTAAAGAAGAGCTGGAGGAAATTGTTGAATTCCTGAAAAACCCCAAAAAATTTCAGGAACTGGGCGCCAAAATACCCAGGGGGGTCCTTCTCTTCGGCGCGCCCGGCACAGGCAAGACGCTTTTGGCCAGGGCGGTGGCAGGCGAGGCGGGGGTGCCTTTTTTCAGCATCAGCGGCTCGGATTTTGTTGAAATGTTTGTCGGTGTGGGCGCTTCCAGGGTCCGCGACCTCTTTGATCAGGCCAAAAAGAACGCCCCCTGCATTGTTTTTGTGGATGAAATCGACGCGGTCGGTCGACAGCGCGGCGCCGGTCTCGGCGGCGGGCACGACGAACGTGAGCAGACGCTGAACCAGCTTCTCGTGGAAATGGACGGCTTCGCGCCCAACGAGGGAATTATTATCCTGGCGGCTACCAACCGTCCGGATATTCTGGATCCAGCCCTGCTGCGGCCGGGGCGTTTTGACCGGCAGGTGATAGTCGACTCGCCGGACGTCAACGGGAGAAAAGAAATACTCAAAGTACACATGCGCGGCAAACCAGTTGAAGAAAATGTCAGCCTTGAAGTCCTGGCCCGCCGGACGCCGGGTTTCACCGGCGCCGACCTGGCTAACCTGACCAATGAAGCAGCGCTTTTAGCTGCCAGGCAGAACCGCAAAAAAATAACCATGGCTGATTTGGAAAACTCAATTGAGCGGGTAATAGCCGGTCCGGAAAAGAAGTCAAAAGTAATAAGCGAGAAGGAAAAATGGTTGGTTTGCTACCATGAGTCCGGCCACGCGGTGGTAGGGTTTTTACTGCCGAACACCGATCCCGTGCATAAAGTGTCAATAATCCCCAGGGGCCGGGCGGGCGGCTACACGCTGCTGCTTCCCAAGGAGGACCGTTACTACGCCACCAAGTCCCAGCTGCTTGACCAGGTGACCATGCTCCTGGCCGGCAGGGTTTCCGAGGACCTGGTTTTGAAAGAGATCAGCACCGGGGCTCAAAACGACCTGGAGCGCTCAACCGACCTGGTCAGAAAGATGGTCATGGAATTCGGCATGAGCGACCTGGGGCCGATGACTTACGGGCGGAAGACCGATACGCCTTTCCTCGGCAGGGACCTTTCGCGGGACCGGAATTACAGCGAGGAAGTGGCAAACGCTATTGACGTTGAGGTGCGGCAGACCATAGACCGCTCTTATAAGCTGGCCAAAGAACTTCTTGAAAAACATATCGAGACGCTTCACCTGGTGGCAAGGACGCTCTTTGAAAAAGAGACCATTGAAGCAGTTGAGTTTGCTGAACTGATGAAGCAGGCCGGTGAGGGAGAGCGGACGAACGGGATAATATAGTTTATAAAACCCGCAGCCTTGGCTGCGGGTTTTTTCTAAAAAACATAACAATGGAGGTTAAAAATGGAACGTACATATCTTATGGTTAAACCTGACGGCGTGCAGCGCGGCCTGGCCGGGGAAATCATCGCCAGGTTTGAGCGGAAGGGGTTTAAAATTGCTGCCCTGAAGATGCTCCGCATCAGCAGGGAGCTCGCTGAAAAACACTATGGCGAGCATGTGGGTAAACCTTTTTTTGAGTCGCTGGTCGGTTTTATTACCAGCGGTCCGGTTGTGGCCATGATTATCGAGGGCAAGGACGCCGTAAGCGCGGCGCGGGAAATGATGGGGGCGACCAACCCTCTGAAGGCTGCGCCGGGCACGATCAGGGGCAGCTACGGGATAGACATCGGCCGGAACGTCATCCACGGCTCCGATTCTCCAGAAAGCGCCCAAAGGGAAATAGCCCTGTTCTTTAAGGAAGAAGAGCTGTTGGATTACAGCCGGGAAATTGACTGCTGGATCTACGAGTAAAAAGTT
>CAZPXL010000069.1:0-8842 GCA_964591005.1 uncultured Eubacteriales bacterium | reverse complement strand
GGCGTGAGTTCGGGGCCGACATAGATGCGGCCTGCGGACAGCTGAGACGCCGGGTTTTAAACGAGACGTGAATAAAGGATCTAAAATACTATATCACAAGATTTACAGGATTATTAAGATTTACAAGATTATAAACAATTGTCAAAAACCGATAATTATTAAATTATTAAAATTCTGTTAATCGGTTTAAATCTTGTTAATCCTGTGAAATTGTTTTTATTTAATCATGTTAATCCTGTCAATTTGTTTTTACAAGGGAGCCCAATTTGGAGGTGTAAGGCATGGGGATGTTCTCTGGATTGGAAGGAAGCCTGGAAAAGTATATTGAAGGTTTCTTCAAGGACGATGTCAGCGGGCGGGTTCAGCCCGTTGACATAGCCAAGAAACTGGCCAGGGAAATGAGGGACAGCAAGCGTATCAGCATCAGCAACATATATGTTCCCAACGAATACACCGTTTTTCTGCACCACACTGACTGGGAAAGCATTTACACTTTTTCCGGCGCTCTGGCCAGGGAACTTCAGGATTATGTAAGCCACAAGGCGGCAGAAAAAAAATATTCACTGGCAGGGCGTCCTCTGGTGAAATTCGTAACGGACGACAGCATTGCCGAGGGCGGCATAAAAGTGGAGTCATGCTTCAGCGAGGTTCCACCCGAGGAAGAAAAATGTGCTGAGGAAGCCGAGCCTATTGAACACACACAGCGCTTTACACCGGTTAAAGAAAGCGCTCCGCCTGATTCGCCGCCGTTAGTTTACGCGAAACTCAGTATTGACACGGGGCCTGAACGCGGTAAAACATTTAACTTGAACAAAGTTTCAATGGTTATCGGACGTCGTGAGGATTGTGACATTGTTCTCAGTGATGACAGCATTTCACGCAGCCATGCCCGTCTTGAACTGCACCGGGGTGTTTATACGATACACGATCTGGGCAGTACCAACGGTATCAGCGTGAACGGTAACAGAATTACAGCGAGGGCGCTCAAGCCCGGGGATGTGGTTACCCTGGGCGCCACAGTCTGCACTTTTAAGGTGGAATAAAATTGTTTTCTGTTATTTTATTAATCCTGCGCTATGCTTTTTTACTGCTTTTATTGTTTTTCATAATCAGGCTGGTTAAATGGATGGTTAGCGACATCCTAACTGATCATACGCAGAAACCGGCTGTGCAAAAGGAACTTGCTGAAAAGAAAGCAATTCAGGAGGCTGCCGCCTGCAGGCTTGTGGTAGTCAACAGTTCCTCACTGGATCTTCAGCCCGGAGATAATTTTTTAATAGACAGAGACATTGTCCTGGGCCGGGGAGGAGGGTGCAGCATTGTAATCAAGGACACATTTGCGTCCGGTCAACATGCCCGGATATTTATCAGAAAAGGGCAGTACTGGTTGGAAGACATGGGAAGTACAAATGGCACTTTTGTAAATGAAGTGCAGGTGAAGCAGCCTGTTGTTCTGGCAGATGGAGACAAGCTCAGGGTGGGCGGCGTCACTTTTCAGTTTGTGAGGTGGGGGCATGAAATGGGCTTATATAACTGATACCGGTTTAGTAAGAGCATCAAATGAGGACAGCCTTTGCATTTCGCCGGAAGATAATTTTTTCGCGGTTGCAGACGGAATGGGAGGTCACCGGGCCGGGGAAGTTGCCAGCAAAACGGCTCTAAAATTATTAAAGCAGGAACTTGACAGGCGTTTCAGCGTCGGTGAGAAAGCAGGGCAAGCCCTGGTTGAATCTTTCAAGGAAGCCAACCGCTCAATCTTCGAGATGTCAGCCAGGAACCCGGAGTGGCAGGGTATGGGGACCACTGTGACAGCCTGTGTGAAACTGGATGGAGAGATCCTAATCGGCCAGGTGGGTGACAGCCGCGCTTATTTGCTGCGGGACAACCATATTTCCCAGCTGACAGAGGACCATTCGCTGGTGCAGGAACTTTTAAAAAGCGGCAGCATTACAGAGGAAGAAGCATTTCGTCACCCCCGGAGAAATGTCCTGACAAGGGCTGTCGGAACAGGACTTTTTCTGGATGTTGACCTGTATCGCCGTAATGTGCTTGCAGGCGATCGGCTGCTTCTCTGCACAGACGGCCTGACCAGGTACATCCGGCAGGAGGAGCTTTTTTTAGCTGTCAGTTTGGCCCCGGATTTGGATTCGGCGGTAAAGGATCTTTTAAGAAAAGCTAACACTTCCGGCGGGGCTGATAATATTACGATCATCCTTGTTGAGTTTTAAAGAGTTAATCACCCCTTAAAAAAGCCGTATAAAAACGTAATGATACTAACGGAGGTTTTTCAATGTGTGCCGGAGTGCGTTATGACGCTCCACATTATAACGTCAGGGGATCAGCCGGGGCCCGTACAGTTGAGAGAAACCTGCTGTTCCTGGTCGGTTTATATACACTGGCGGGAATGATGACCCTTTACCTTGGTGTGCCCGGGGCACGCGGTGCTCTGGCTGTTCCAGCGGGGTTGACCGTGGCGGCGGCCTTTTTGATGGTCCATTTTTACTGGAAATCAAGAGGGTATAAGGGCGACCGTTTTTTGCTTCCGGTCACGGCAGTACTTATCTCAACCGGCCTGGTGTTTTTGTTCAGGTTAAATCCGGACTATGGCATGCGTCAATTTATATGGATTTTGATCGGGTTGGGAACACTGGTTTTAACGACACGCCTGCTGACCGATTTCCGTTTTCTGGGAGACTACAAATATATATACGCGTTGATTGGATTAATAGCTTTGGTCCTGCCTATTTTTTTCGGCAAGGAGCAGGGTGGAGCAAAAAGCTGGCTGGATTTTGGCTTTTTCCAGCTGCAGCCTTCGGAATTTGTTAAGATCCTGTTAGTTCTTTTTCTGGCCAGTTATCTTGCGGAAAACAGGGCTGTTTTAACTGCCGGCACCAGGAACCTGGGGTGGATTTCCTTGCCCGGTCTGCGGGAGTGGGCTCCCCTGGTTGTCATGTGGGGCATATCCCTGCTGCTTTTGGTATTTCAGCGCGACCTGGGGACAGGCTTGATTTACTTTGGCACCTTTCTGGCCATGGTATATGCCGCCACCGCGAGGATTTTTTATGTGCTCTTTGGATTGGGGCTGTTTATGGCCGGTGCTTCAACAAGTTACTTTTTATTTGATCATGTGCGGGACCGGGTGGTAATATGGCTTAACCCCTGGCCATTTATTGACGGCATCGGCTACCAGATTACCCAGTCCCTTTTTGCCATCGGTTCCGGCGGAATTCTTGGCGCCGGCTTTGGGCAGGGATATCCAGGTTATATACCCCTTGTGCACTCAGACTTTATCTTTTCAGCTATTTGTGAAGAACTGGGCCTGCTGGGCGGCGCCGGCATTATTATATTGTTTATGATCTTTGTTTTCAGGGGGATAAAAATAGCCCTGAGCGCCAGGGATGAGTTTGCAGCCCTGGCAGCAGCCGGGCTGACTGCTCTTTTTGGCCTGCAGGCTTTTATCATTATTGCCGGGGTGACCAAGCTGCTGCCTCTAACGGGAGTTACCCTGCCTTATATAAGTTACGGGGGCAGTTCCCTGGTCGCAAACTTTATCCTGCTCGGGTTATTGTTGAATATTTCCCATGAGGCAGACGACAGTTTATGAAACAGAACATAAAAAGGCTAGGCATACTTATAATCGGGCTGCTGACTGTCCTTGTTTTTTATCTTTCATACCTCAATGTTGTCAAAGGATCTGTAATAGCAGCGAATCCCTATAACCGGCGCTTTCAGGAATACGAAGCCCAGGTCCGGCGGGGTACTATATACGACACCAAAGGGGTCGTTCTGGCCGTGACCGATGCAGCCAAAAATACACGTGTTTATCCAATGGGGCGTGAAACCGCCCACCTGTTGGGATATGTCTCGGAGAGATACGGCCGGGCCGGCCTTGAATCTGCTTACGACCGCTATCTTTTGGGGATGGAAGGCGCTGACCGGGTAAGGAACTTTGTTAATAAACTTTTGGCCAGGGAGCAGTTGGGCGGCGACATAACCCTTTCCATTGATTCCTACCTGCAGGGTATGGCCATGGATTTGCTGGCCGGCAGGCGGGGGGCTGTTGTTCTTTTGGACCCCAGGTCCGGCGCGGTCCGGGTGATGGCTTCCAACCCAAGTTACGATCCAAACAAACTGGACGACCTTTGGCCGCAGCTGGTCAAGGATGAAGCTTCGCCGCTGATCAACCGTGCCGCCCAGGGCGCTTACCCGCCGGGTTCTACATTTAAAATAGTTACCGCCGCGGGTGTTTTGGCTGCAAAACCGGATGCCGCGGACAAAACATATCACTGCCCGGGCTTTCTTGTGGTAAACGGATACAGACTGGAAGATACCGGTGTGCACGGAGATGTCAGTTTTAGAAAAGCCATAGCCGTGTCATGCAACACGACTTTTGCCCAGCTTGGCCTGGACCAGGGCGCGCAGAACTTTGCCAGGGCGGTTAGCTCTTTCGGCATTGATCAGGATCCCGGCATCGGCATACCTGTAAGGCCGGGGACGATAGCTTCCGCTGACGCGATGATTCCAACAGAGCTTGCAAGCAGCGCTATCGGGCAGGGAGAAGTGCTGGTCAGCCCCCTGCATATGGCCCTGGTGGCGGCGGCTGTCGCCAATAAGGGCGAGATCATGAGCCCGTACCTGGTTGAGTCGGTAAAGGATTCCATGGGCGAGGTTTTGCAGCAGGGTTCAGGACGCCACTGGCTTTATGCGACATCCCCCGATATCGCCGGGATCATCAAGGAAGGCATGGTGGACGCGGTGAAATATGGCACGGCCACCGCCGCCGCGGTGTCCGGCGTCCAGGTGGCCGGTAAAACGGGTTCGGCCCAAAACCCGCATGGACAGACCCACGCCTGGTTTATCGGATTCGCACCGGCCGACCAGCCCAGGCTGGCGGTGGCTGTTATTATGGAAAACGCGGGGTCAGGCGGTGCGGTGGCCGCTCCCTCGGCAGGACGGCTTCTGGCCGCGGCTATAAGCAGGGGATACTAATTGGGTCATTTTAGAGATATATTTTGGGGCCGTCAGTGATGAGATGTGATATCCGGAAGTTTTACTTGCAGGAACGAAGCCGTCCCGTACAGAATAATTATTTGGATTTAAACCAGGGTAACCTGTTAAACATATAAAATGATATACTTCTGTCATAAAAGGCTGTTATATTTCTTTGACAACAATAGAGGTGAAAATATTGATTGGAAAAATTATGGGAAACCGTTATGAACTCTTAAAACAACTTGGCGGCGGGGGAATGGCTATCGTCTACATGGGGCGGGATACTCTGTTAAACCGCCTGGTTACGGTTAAGATGCTTCGCCCTGAATTCACAAGCGATGAAGATTTCGTAAAACGGTTTCGCAGGGAAGCTCAGGCTGTCGCCAGCCTTTCCCATCCAAACATAGTCAGTATTTATGATGTCGGGCTGGAGGAAAACGTATACTACCTGGTGATGGAATATGTGGAAGGGGACAACCTGAAGAACCTGATCAGGGAACAGGGAGTTGTCCCGGTCGACAGGGCAGTGGAGATTGCCCGCCAGGTAAGCGAAGCTCTCCAGCATGCCCATGAAAACAATATTGTTCACAGGGATATTAAGCCGCAGAATATATTAATCACAAAGGGGGGGCGGGCCAAGCTAACCGATTTTGGCATAGCCAGAGAAGCGACAACCGCCACGCTTACCCAGACGGACACCATTGTCGGATCGGTCCATTATCTCTCCCCCGAACAGGCCAGAGGCGATACGGCCGATGCCCGTTCCGATTTATATTCACTGGGTATTGTATTATACGAGATGGTTACGGGGGTTCTCCCGTTCAGGGGGGAAACTCCGATTGGAGTTGCGTTGAAGCATATTCAGGAAAGCCCCGCCCAACCTTCCAGCCTGAACCCGTCCGTGTCGCCGGGACTTGAAAGGATTATAGTCCGGGCGATGGCTAAAAACCCGGCGGACCGCTACCAGTCCGCAGTGGACATGGCGGCGGAGCTTGACAGGCTATCGGGGGCGGTGGTTGTTAACCCCAAACAGGAAGATGACGAGTTTGCCACCAGGGTTATCCCGACGGTACGGCCTTTGCGGGAAGAACAGCCCGCTGTTGAAAGCACTATGAATACCAAACAAAAACGGCCGCTCATGTTCTGGGTTGGGTTGGTCCTGATCCTGATGGTATTTGCCGGAGCCGGCGCTTTCTGGTATTATGTCAATGTCCCGGAAGTCAACATGCCGGACGTCGCCGGGGAAACAGAGGCGGATGCCAGGGAAATACTGCAGGCACAGGGCATAAAACACATCCAGGTAGCCCGTAACGCGCACCCCTCTGTCATGCAGGGACTGGTCATTTCCCAGGACCCGGAACCGGATACAAAGATTAAAGTTACACGTACAGTTACTCTTTCTGTCAGCCTGGGGCCGGAGCTTCGCGAGGTCCCGGACGTTATAGGTTACACTCAAAATGATGCCAGGATCAAAATTAATAAAAACGAATTAAATGTAACTGATCCGATTCAGGAAAGGACCAGCAATGATTACCCGGCGGGTGTGGTTATTGACCAGGATCCAAAGCCAGGTTCGAAAATATCCAGGGGTTCAGGAGTGTTGTTGTTTGTCAGCAAGGGACCGCAGCCGGTAAGCCGGCAGGTACCAAGCCTGATTGGCCTTACAGTTGATGAGGCCAGGGCTGAACTGGACAAACTAAAGCTGAAGCTTGACCCGAACGCGGGCAGGGCTACCAGCGCCGACTATTTCGCCGGCCAGATTGTCAGCCAGAGCCCGGCTAAAGGGACCGAGGTGCAGGAAGGGTCAATTGTGCAGGTGATCCTCAGCAACGGTCCCGGACCGTCGAGGAAGGTAGCCAGGGTGGAAACCACTATGCCGGATGACAACAGAGATCACGAGCTGAGAATTGTAGTCAAGGACGCGAAAGGAACCAATGATTTTCATGTAGACACATATACCTCAGGAGAAAGAGTGGTTAAAGAAGTGCCCTACTACGGCAAGGCAGTTATTCAAGTATATATAGACAAAGCACTGGCTGGTGAACAGAGATTTGAATAACCAGGATAACCTTGTTGAAGGTATTGTGGTTAAAGCTTATGGAGGCTATTTCTATGTCCATGACGGTCACAGCACGCGGGAATGCACACTTCGCGGCCGCTTGCGCTACAAGAGGCAGCAGGTGATGGTAGGCGACCGGGTACTGATGGCTGCAGGCCAGGATAAAGGCGGCGTGGTCGAGAATGTGCTGCCCCGCCGGTCCGCACTGGTCAGGCCGGCGGTGGCCAACGTGGACCAGGCTGTGATTGTTTTTTCCCTGCGGGACCCCGAACCGAACCCGGGACTTTTGGAGCGTTTTTTGATTACAACGATTTTGAACGGGATCGCACCGGTAATCTGTTTTAACAAGGTTGATCTTACAAAAGAAGACCAAATAGAACTTATATCCAGGTACAGGGATAACTACGATGTTGTTGTCACAAGCGCTAAAACCGGTGAAGGCCTGAGCCTTCTGCGAGAAACTCTGAACGGTAAAATATCGGTGTTTGCCGGTCCCTCCGGGGTGGGCAAATCAACAATATTGAATTCGTTAATACCAGGGCTTAAACAAAAAACAGGTGAAGTAAGCGTCAGGCTGAGAAGCGGCAAACATACCACTCGCCATACTGAATTAATTCCACTGCCAGGGGGTGGTTTTGTAGCGGATACCCCCGGTTTTTCAAGTTTGGATCTGCCTGACATTAAACCCGAAGAACTGGCCGGCTTATTCCCAGGCTTCGGTGATTATCAAGCAGGCTGCTATTTTACCGGCTGCCTGCATTACAAAGAACCGGGCTGCGCAATCAAGGAAGCGGTTGAAGCAGGCCGGATCGGGGAGGCACGTTACCGCCAGTACCTTGAATTCCTTGAGCAGCTTATGGATAGGAGGAGGCACTAATGCCGTTTGTAAAAATAGCACCATCAATTCTGTCGGCAAATTTCGCCGCTCTGCTGGATGATGTCAAAGCGGTCGAAAATGCCGGGGCTGAATACCTCCACATAGACGTTATGGACGGTCACTTCGTGCCCAACATTACTATCGGTCCCCTTGTGGTAGAATCTTTAAGGGCAAAGAGCAATATGTGTTTTGACGTTCACCTGATGATCGAAAACCCAGACCTTTATATAGAAAAATTTATCAAGTCGGGGGCCGACCTGGTTACTGTGCACGTGGAGTCTGTCAATCACCTGCACCGGACAATTTCGCTGATTAAAGAAAAAGGGGCCAGGGCGGGGGTGGCTCTTAACCCGGCAACTCCGCCGGACACAATCGAATATATCCTGCCCCTGGTTGACCTGGTGCTGCTGATGACAGTCAACCCGGGTTTTGGCGGGCAAAGTTTTATCCCGGAAGTGCTGCCGAAGATAAAAGCTGTACGGAAAATGACGGAGCATTTTGGACTTAACCCGGAAATACAGGTGGACGGCGGTATAAACAAGGAAACAGCTGCACCTGTGGTCAGGGCCGGGGCCAATGTACTGGTTGCCGGCTCGGCAATATTCAGCGGGGGCGACATTGCAACGGCGGTGCGCCAGCTTAAAAAAGCAGCGGTAGGTGGTGCTTAGCAGATGGCTGTCTGGAAGTGCGGTGAATGCGGGGCCGTGGTTGAAGCACGCTGCAAGCCCGGAAAATGCAAGAACTGCGGCGCTGTGAAAGACAAGCTTGTGAAGGAAGAATTGCCAAAGAAAGATAAATAAGGCATGGCACACATAAAGCACACGGGGACGGTTCGAGACTGCTGAAAAAGTATTATTTTTCAAGAAAAGCCAACGAAGTTATGCGGGTTTCAAGCCAATTTTTTAAGAAACAGT
>CAZPXL010000068.1:0-8842 GCA_964591005.1 uncultured Eubacteriales bacterium | reverse complement strand
CCGTGTCATTCTCGTGAATTTTATGCTTTGATATTACTTCCTGTTTCTTGTCAGTGGTCAAGGCCATGCCGTCACCTCCTTTTTTTTAAAATCGCCACAGGCCAAGAAAACCGCTGGAGAACATGTCACCTAGCCTGCAGTTCACCGGAAATTTACTTTCCGATAATAGTTATCACCAGGCGTCCGCCCGGTATGTCTTTGGCGACCAAGTCGAAAATCCGGCCTGATTTCGCAAAAAAACCGCGAAACCTGGTAGCGGTGGGGATCCTTCCGGGCAGGCCGCTGGCGGCGCTCACGATATCCGCAACCGTGATTTTTTCCTGCCTCAAATCTTTAAGCCGCTTCCGGGCATGCTCGGTGATAATTACCTTCATATTAAAGTAACCTTCTAAGCATGGACCGGATGCGTTTTTTCGTCATCATCCTGGTTAAGAAAGGCATAGAGAGCGTCTTGAAAAGCCGCCAACTGGACGTTCTCCACCTTCGACTGGAGATAAATAGCCTCGAGCTCTTTTTTCAGAGACTGAAACTCTTCACTGAGGCAGATCAAGGCAATATGATTAAGCCACTTCTTAATCTCCTCTTCCGGAAAGTCGAACTTTGGTATGCCCAATGTTAACGTCTCCTTTTGTTTTTTCGGGACTGTTAACGCGTTAATTGTAGCATAATCCGGTATTCATGTAAACGCCGCCTATTGAAAATATATTTATACAGCGCCCTTTTTATTCCCTTGCTTTCGACCATTCCGTCCTGGCTTCATGAATGTCCATCTCGATTTGTTTGATCAGATCGGAAGGTGTCGCAAATTTTTTCTCCCCTCTGATGCGCCTGGTAAAACTGACTTTAATTTGTTTGCCGTAGAGGTCCTCACAGAAATCCAGCAAATGTACTTCTATATTTCTCTTTTTTCCTTGAAATGTCGGCTTAATCCCGATATTAGCCAGACCGAGATAAGTGTCACCGTTATGATAAATCTTAGCCGTGTACACACCGTTTGCCGGCGCCAGGAGGCCCTGGTCGATCTCCAGGTTGGCGGTTGGAAAACCAAGGGTCCTGCCGCGCTGCTCCCCGGTCACAACCTCTCCCTCTATAAAAGGATAATACCCCAGGAATTTTACGGCTTCGGAAACATCGCCATTTTTTATTAAATGCCTGATCAGCGTGCTGCTGACAGCCTGCCCTTCAACCATAACCGGCTGGACCACCTGCAGCATGTAACCATAATTTTTTGAAAGCTCTTTTAACAATTCCGGCGTGCCCCGGCCGCGATGGCCGAATGTATAGTTATATCCAACCACAACGCCCCTGGCTCCGATCTCCTCATTTAAAACCATTCTGACGAAATCTTCCGGAGCGAGACCTGCCAATTTCAGGTCAAAAGGCACCGTCAATAGCACTTTTACGCCGAGCCTGGCAAATATTTTCTGTTTACACCCCTGTGATAAAAGCTGGGGCGGACAGCTGTCAGGTTTCAAAACCGCCAGCGGGTGGGGGTGAAAGGTAAATACAGCCGGTGTTCCGTTTATTTTTTTGGCCATGGCCACGAGATCAAAAATCAGTTTCTGGTGGCCGATATGGACTCCGTCAAAGTTGCCAAGGCCGATCACGATGTTATCATGTTTGCTTTTAAGACTTCGCCAGCTGTTGTAAACGTGCAATGTTAAAGACCTCCTAAATTACCTTGGCAGCACACATACAGGCTTGAAAATTAACCGTTCGTCGTCCTTCGGGTCAAAAGACGTTTCCGCCACAGCCAGGAAACCATCGGGCCCAACCAGGCGAACCAGGTCTCCTTCATTCAGACCTCCGGGCAACCCCGCCACACCGGGCGGGTAAAGTTTTGAACCCGATAATACCGCCGGGACTGCCCCGTTTTTGACAATAACAGCCGGCAGAGCGGAGAGGGCGTGGTCTATATTAATAACCTTTTCATTCAAGGTATTTTTCGAGTAAAGGGCCTTAATTTCTTCCAGGGTAAGCGAATCAGATATTTCATAAGAGCCGACCCTGGTTCTCACCAGAAAAGACATGTGCGCCCCGCATCCCAGCCTGGACCCGATATCGAGACAAAGGCTCCTTACATAAAACCCCTTGGAGCAGGACAGGTGCATGAGAGCTCGCGGGTGTGGTGTTCCCCAGCCGGAACCGCACACAAATTCCAGAGAATTTATATAAACAACCCGCCCGGGCCGGTCAACTTCAAGACCTGCCCTGGCCAGCTCGTATAATTTCTTTCCATTCAGTTTAATAGCTGATGTCATCGGTGGTACCTGAATTATTTTTCCATGAAAGTGCGGCAGCACCAAACGCACTTCCTCCTCACTCAAACCTGAGGCGTTTTCCTTGCTTGTCACCTCGCCGAACGCGTCTCCCGACAAGGTGGTAATACCGAAAGTAATCTCAGCCCTGTATTCCTTATCCTCCTCGATCAGGAACCCTGCCAGTCGGGTCGCGCTGCCCAGGCAGATCAGCAAAACACCTGCCGCGCCCGGGTCAAGTGTTCCGGTATGTCCGACTTTTTTTACGCCAAGGTTCCTGCGGATGAAATTAACCACATCATGGGAGGTCATCCCGGGAGGTTTCAAAACGTTTATAAAGCCGTTCACCGGTCAATTTCCCTAACCGCAGATAAAGCCGCGTCAACAATCTTCTCCTTTATTTCATCAAGGTCCCCCCGCACTGTACAGCCGGCGGCATGTGGGTGCCCGCCGCCTCCAAAGTGTGCGGCCAGCTTGTTTACATCTGCAAATTCCTTGGAGCGGAAGCTTACTTTATAACAACCTTCCTCTACTTCACGAAAAAGCATTCCGACCTCGACACCTCTGATTGACTTGGTATAATTAACGAGGCCTTCCGTATGCTCGTCCTCCGCACCGGAGTTTTTAAGTATCTCCCGTGTCACTGTCATCCATGAGATTTTACCGCATGGACTAAATGTGAGTGTATTCAATGCCGAGCACAGCAGCAAATAAAATTCTTTTGGCTTTTCCTCGTATATGCGGATATTTACCTGTGCCGCCGGCACACCGATCTCCATAAGGTTCGCTACCCGCCGCAACGTGCCCGGCGTAGTACTCTCATACTGGAAGGAACCCGTGTCGGTTACTATGGCCGTATAAAGGCATATGGCCACATCCCGGGTAATCTCCAGGCCCATTTCAGTAATCAGGTCATATATGATCTCTCCCACCGCTGAAGCCGATGGGTCTACGTACCTGTATTTGCCGAAACAGGATGAGCTGATATGATGGTCCAGAATAATTACGTCCATGTCTCCTGACAAAAGTTCCTGGTAACCGTGGCCAAGTCTTTCCGGCACAGAGCAGTCTAAAATAACCAGGGTATCGAACCCTTCTTCCGGCGGCAGACCTACCCGGTACTTTTCCAGGCCCGGCAGAAAATCATATATTACCGGCACCGGGTCAGGACCGGCCATGGTTACCTTCTTGCCCATGTTTTCCAGTATTGTTCCAATTGCCAGCACCGATCCCAGAGAATCACCGTCAGGCATAACATGACCGCAAACCAGCACCTTCTCAGCGCTCTCTAAAGCAGCGGCAATGTCAGCCAGACTATTCATCGACACCGCCGCCTTTTTCCCTGACCTCTTCCATTAACGCGATTATTCTTGAGCCATGGCTTATCGACTGATCGAGTTTAAAGGTAATTTCCGGGGTATAACGCAGGCGGATCCTCCTGCCCAGCTCTCCCCGGATAAAACCCTGGGCCTTTTGCAGGGCCTCAATAGAAGCTTTCTGCTGGGCCGGCTCTCCAAAAACACTGGCAAAAACGTTAGCGTAGCGCAGGTCCTTTGAAACCTCCACGGAAGTTATTGAAACGAACCCGATCCTGGGATCTTTAAGTTCTTCTCTTAACAGCTCCGAGATTTCCTTTTTAATGGCTTCGGCCAACCTTTCGGGGCGGAAGGACATTTAAGAGCACCTCTCATTTTAATCTGCCGTCAAAAAGACATCAGATATCAGAAAATGATTTGAATTTACATCTAAAATCAGGACAGCTGACGTTTGATAGTTTCTATATTGAAAGCTTCAATAACGTCCCCTTCCTGTATTTCATTGAATTTTTCCAATGCCAGGCCGCACTCGTATCCCTGCACCACTTCTTTAACGTCGTCTTTAAAGCGTTTCAGCGATTCCAACTTGCCCTCATGAACAACTATTCCGTCACGCACCACCCTGACACCGGCGTCTCTTTCGATTTTACCCTCAACGACGTAACAGCCGGCAATCGTTCCGATCCTGGAAGCCTTGAAGACCTTGCGGATTTCGGCACGACCGAGCATGACCTCGCGGTACTCCGGATCCAGCAGGCCGCTCATGGCTGCCTTGACATCCTCAATGGCGTCATAAATTACCCTGTACAGCCGTATATCCACTTTTTCATTTTCCGCCGCCTTCCTGGCGTTTACGTCAGGGCGCACGTTAAAACCGATGATGATGGCGTTGGAGGCGGATGCGAACATAACGTCCGTCTCTCTGATAGCCCCTACGCCGCCATGGATGATATTGACCTTTACCTCACCCGTGTTCAACCTTTCCAGAGCCTGCCGCAGAGCTTCCACGGACCCCTGGACATCAGCCTTGACGATAATACCCAGTTCCTTGATCTGACCTTCCTGAATATGTTTGAACAGGTCTTCCAAAGAAACCTTGTTGGTGGTTTTCAGCTCCTCGTCGCGCCTTCTGGTCTGCCTTCTGGCAGCAATGCTCCTGGCGAGTTTTTCATCCTCCGTGACGATAAAGATATCCCCGGCGGCGGGTACTTCGGAGAAACCGATTACTTCAACCGGCGTTGACGGGCCCGCTTTTTTAATCCTGCGTCCCTTGTCATCCATCATGGCCCGCACCCGGCCCACTGCCGCTCCGGCAATAATGGTATCGCCTACATTCAGCGTACCGTTCTGCACCAGGACCGACGCCACCGGGCCGCGGCCTTTATCCAGTTCAGCTTCAATAACCGTGCCTCTGGCCGTCCGGTTCACATTTGCTTTCAGTTCACCCATTTCGGCAACAAGCAGGATCATCTCTAAAAGCTCTTTTATACCCTGTTTATTGACGGCCGAAACATTTACACAAATAGTTTCCCCGCCCCATTCCTCAGACACCAGTCCATGTTCCGTCAGTTCCTGTTTTACTTTATCAGGGTTCGCTCCCGGTTTGTCAATCTTGTTGATCGCGACAATAATAGGTACCCCGGCATCCTTGGCATGGTTAATAGCCTCCACCGTCTGGGGCATCACGCCGTCATCAGCGGCCACCACCAGGATGGCGATATCGGTTACCTGGGCGCCGCGCGCCCGCATGGCCGTAAAGGCCTCGTGGCCTGGTGTGTCAATAAAGGTAATTTTCTTGTTGTTATGCTCAACCTGGTATGCTCCTATATGCTGGGTTATACCGCCAGCCTCGGTAGCAATAACGTTGGTTTCCCGGATGGCATCCAATAGTGAAGTCTTACCGTGGTCAACGTGTCCCATAACAGTTACGACACTGGCCCTGGGCTGCAGCAGTTCCGGATTGTCCTCCGGTTCCTGCATAAGCACCGCTTCCAGGTCCACAGGCAGTTTTATCTCCACTTCATACCCGAATTCTCCGGCTAAAATTGTAGCTGTGTCAGTATCGATCTCCTGGTTTATTGTTGCCAGGACACCCAACGCGATCAGCTTCTTGATCAGCTCGGCGGGGCTTTTGTGGATCTTCAGCGCCAGTTCCTGCACTGTTACTGATTCGCCAAGTACTACAGGTTTTTTCTCAATTGGTTTAATTGGTTTTTGTACCTGCTCCTGGGCCTTGGACGGCCCCTTTTTACGGTGGGCACCCGAGCGAAGCCTTGCTTCAGCCTGGTCAGCGACCGAGCTGCGCTTTTCAAAGCGGCTCCTTGGTTCAGGCTTTTTAAAACCCGGTTTGGGTTGTTTTTGTTTCTCGGCGGTTTTAGCCTTTTCTGCCGGTGTGCGACTCTTATCGTCCACTTTTGGTATCTGCGGACGCAAACCCTGTTGGTCTGCCCTGGGTTTCATACCTGGGCCGGCATCGGTTCGTACCGGACGGTCAGTTGGCCTCGGCCTGGCGCCCTGAGCGCCGGCGCCGGCAGGCCTCGGGCCACGATCTACTCCCCGCTGCGGCGGCCTTGCACCTGGCGCGGCCGGACCGGCCCCTGTCCTTAAAGGAGCGCCCTGCCTCTGGCCGGCAGGCCTGTCAAATGGTCTGGCGGGTCCTGGACCCGACGGCGTCCTGCTGTCAGTTGGCCTGGCCGGACCGCGGTCCTGACGCTGGTATTCCTGCTGAGGCCTTTCATGCTGCGGCCTTGCCTGCTGGGGCCTGTCAAACAGCGGCTTATCCGGGCGGGATGCATCACGCTGAGCCTGCGGCCTATCCTGCTGAGGAAAGCGTTCTTGCTGTGTTCTTTCACCCTGGGTTCTTTCCTGCTGCACATCAGTCCTGGGTTTAAAAAACTGGTCGCTTCTGGGAGGGCTTTTGGGCCTGGGCGATCCGGCAGGCCTTTCCTGAAAGCGCCTGTCCGGCGGGCGGGAAGGCACACGGTCAACAGTGCTGTGGCCGCGATAATAATCAGTTCTCGCCCCCTTTTCCTCTCTTTTTGGCTCTCCCCTTAACTGTTTATCGCCACCGGGAACAGGTTTCTGCTCGGCCGGTGTTTTTCCCTTATTAATCTGATCCTCCTGCCGGGCGGCATGCTTAACAGGCTGCTCCACTGCCGTGAGTATCCCGGCGGCATCAGCTTTCTCAGTTTTTGCTCTGTCACCTTTGTAAATTTTAAGCAGCTGCCCGATTTCGCTGTCTTCCAGGGTGCTCATATGAGATTTGACAGCTACACCCATTTCGCTTAACTTGTTGATAATTTCCTTGCTTTCTATGTTAAGTTCCTTGGCGAGTTCGTGTACACGTCTTTTTGCCATCCAATCACCTCCAAGATTTTATCTGTTTTTTATTCGACATCTCCCCTTCCAGGGGGGCTTAGGAATTAACAATCCGAGACAAACGTCATTCATCTTTTATCAGCCCCTTTTTCAAATCTTCCACCAGATCCTGGCTTATTGTGCGCTGCAGGGCTTTATCAAGGCGCTTGCCCTTCAGCGCTTTGTTAAGGCAATCCAAACCCGGGCAGATGTACGCGCCGCGTCCGGATTTCTTTCCCGTGGGATCTATTTCCACAGCATCATCAGGGGTGCGGACCACCCTGATCAGATGTTTTTTGGGTTTCATCTCCTGACACCCGACGCACATACGCTGGGGAATTTTTTTTACTTTCGGCACTTAATCCTCTCCCCTATTCTTCGTTTTCGTATTCGTTTTCAAAAAGGTCGCTGTACTCGTCGGGATATATCTCTCTCATCTGGGATTCGCTCTTTATATCTATCTTCCAGCCGGTGAGCTTTGCCGCCAGGCGGGCGTTCTGTCCTTCTTTCCCAATAGCGAGTGAAAGCTGGTAGTCAGGCACAATAACTCTCGCTACCTTTTCTTCTTCCCAAATTTCAACGGCGACAACTTTCGCCGGGCTTAACGAACTGGCTACAAACTTGGACGGGTCTGTGTTCCATTTTATTATATCTATCTTCTCACCGTTCAGTTCATTTACAATATTCTGAACCCTCATCCCTTTCGGCCCGACACAGGCGCCGACCGGGTCCACGTTATCGTCCTTGGAATAGACCGCTATCTTAGAACGGGCGCCTGCTTCCCTGGCAACTCCCTTTAGTTCTATAACGCCGTCAAGCAGTTCCGGCACTTCCATTTCAAAAAGGCGTTTCAACAAGCCGGGATGGGTGCGTGAAACAAGGATCTGAGGTCCTTTGGTAGTTTTCCTGACCTCTATTATATATATCTTGATCCTGCCTCCCTGCCGGTATTCTTCCCCTGGCATCTGTTCGGATGGAGCAAGGATGGCCTCTGTTTTTCCCAGTTCGATATAAACGTTTTTTTGCTCAATACGCTGCACAACTCCTGTTACGATATCTCCTTCACGGTTTGCGAACTCCTCAAAAATTATGTTTCTTTCGGCCTCGCGTATCCGCTGGACAACAACCTGCTTGGCTGTCTGCGCCGCGATGCGGCCAAAATTCCTTGGGGTAACTTCGGTCTCAACGATATCGCCCAGTTCATAATTTGGATTTATTTTTTGCGCATCTTCAAGCGTTATTTCCTGTCGCGGATCTTCTACCTGTTCTTTAACAATCTGTTGTGTAAATACCCTGAAATCACCGGTCTCACGATCTAAATGGACCCGGGCGTTTTGCAGTGACCCGAAGTTTCTCTTGTAGGCGGATAAAAGGGCCGCTTCAATTGCCTCCAGCAGTACATCAACCGTAATGCCCTTTTCCTTTTCAAGATCTTTCAGGGCTTCCAAAAAATCGATGTTCATGTTTTCCCTCCCCGAACTCTTAAAATTCCGCTTTCAGCCGTGCAGACGCAACCTGCCTGAAAGGTATGGCGAGCTCTTTGCCTTCTGAATCAATAATAATATTATCATCGCGGACATCCGCGATCCGTCCTGTAATGTTTTTCTTGCCGTCAAAGGGAGCAAACGTTGTTATGACAGCCATGCTGCCGGCAAAGCGGCTGAAATCGGTTAGTTTTTTCAGCGGCCTTTCGATTCCGGGTGATGAAACCTCAAGAACATATGACTGGGGTATCGGGTCCTTTTCATCCAATAAACTGTCTATTTTATGCGAAATATATCCGCAGTCATCAATACCTATGCCGCCGGGTTTATCAATAAATATTCGCAGGTACCAGCTGCCGCCTTCTTTAACAAATCCAACATCGACCAGTTCCATGCCGGATTCCAGCACTATGGGTGCGATTAATTC
>CAZPXL010000067.1:5920-8879 GCA_964591005.1 uncultured Eubacteriales bacterium | reverse complement strand
CGGCGCGCAAGTATCTCAGGCGAAAATGACTGAAGCCTCTCGTATCGGACATGAAGAGTCCGATTATATGGGTTCATTTACAATGGGGTTCCAGTCCCACTTCAACGCCCTTAGACAGGACATGTACGATTTATCAGAAGTTGGTAGTCGCATATCTAGTTCTATTGAAAACTCTCTTGGCAACGCTTTCGGAGATTTCGTTACTGGCGCAAAATCAGCTAAAGAAGCTTTTAGAGACTTTGTAACCTCGGTTTTGGCTGACGCGGCTAGAGCTTTCGCCAGTAAGGCGGTCCAACAATTAATCGGGGCGTCTCTTGGCGGTCTCGGTTTGAATTTTGGTGGAACTTCAACAACAACCGCTTTCGCCGGAGGCCCAATCGGTTTTGCAAATGGCGGCAAAGTTCCAGCCCTTCTCATGGGGGGCGAATATGTTTTCTCTCCCCAAGCGGCAAAGAGTGTTGGTTATGACACGCTGCGTTCCATCAATCGTTATGCCGCCGGAGGTACGGTTGTTAAGGGCGGTTCTGGTGTAATGGACGATGTTCCCGCTATGCTCCCCGCCGGTAGCTTCGTGGTGCGTAAGTCCGCTGTAAACCGTATTGGTACGGGATACCTTGATTCGTTAGCTTCTGGCGGGTATGTAAGGCGTGGATTAGGTACTCCGTCAATGACGCAGTTTACTTCTGGCGAAGTAGGTTTCACGGCAAGTTACGCTGGCACACCCGCTTCTACAGCGGCGGCGGCTGCACCAACTGGCGGTTCATCTTTCGCTGGGGCGGCTGGCGGTCTTGCGGCTGGCGCAGTATTACTTCTCGCTTCATACCTTCTCGGTGGTGGGGGTGGTGGAAGTTACAAACCAAAGAGCGCCGCCGAAATAGCAAAATACGCTAGAGAACTTGAAGCTAGTCAAAATGCTTCGCTAAATTCTCGCCCAAGTGGTTCTAACGCATTTTTAATTTCCGACGGTCAAGGTGGCTATAATTATTCTGGAAACGTTGGTGAGGCCGATGTTCAAAGATTTGCTGACGGTGGCGTAGCTATGAATAGCGCCCCTATAACGCCAACAACTTCTCGTAATTACGGTCCAGCCGTCGGCGGAATAAGTATCGCGATTAACAATTATGGCGGGCAAACAACCACGTCTTCTAAGGTTTCTGGTGGGTCTGGATATGAAGATCAAGATTTCGCACAAAAACTTAATAGAGCGGTACAAGAAGCTGTTAAACAAACTCTTATAGAAGAGCGTCGTTCCGGCGGAATGATGCAGCAATTTAATAGAACCGCTATCAACTCGTACTAATTGTAAAATGAACACATCTTCAACATTTAAAACGTGGAGCGCGTCCCCTATTTATAGTAAGTTTGACATAGTACACGGGATTAACGCCACTGATACCGCTTTTTATTATTCTTTAAAGAATGGCAATCAGGCTAATAATCCAGTTAGTCATTATGATTTTTCCATTACGTCGGTTTCAAGGTCGAACGAAGTGGCTACAGTCAATTTTACCAAAACTGGTTCCGGGCCATCTTTTTGCCCCGGAAGTTGTGTTAATATAACCGGTGTACCGTCTCCATATACAGATTTTAATTATACTGGAATGGTTATAAAGGCTACTGACACTAGTATTCAGTTTATTTCCGCTGGTTATGACATCGCGCAAACTTCCACTAATGGAGGCGTGACAACTTACCTTTCACCGATTTGGACAACCGGATTCTTTTTTGTTCCAAGCTACACCACATCTGTTGATTCGCAGCAAGCGGTTATCACCGCTCAATTTGAACCCGGATATGAACAAAGACAATCTTCTTCTTTAAACGGCAATACCGATACATGGTCTTTGACATTTTCTGATAGATCAAATAAAGAAACTCGTGCGATTAAACATTTTATTCAAGATAAAGCGGGCGTGGGATATTTCAATGTAAACATCCCTGTAAGTGACTTGTGTAATGAACCGTCTTTGAAATTCGTCGGTACCGCGCCTAAAATCTCACAGAAGAGTTTCGGTCTAAACGATATTTCCGTTACGATAAAACAGGTTTTTGATATTTAATCCCCCATTTTCGTGTAATCCCTAATAAGGAACGGTAAGAAAATGCCAAAACAAATTACGAACAAGGAGGCGTGTTCGTTTACGCCATCGACTTTAATATCATTGTTTACTTTAAACGGGTCAACAATTGGTCTTAGCGATGTTTTTTATTTTTGTGACGGCACAGCAAACAATTTTCGTCCAATAGTTTTTGATGGCGTTACCTACACGCCGCTTCCCGTAAAAATGGAAGAAATGAGTATGAGCGGGCAGGGGCAAGTTAATCGTCCAAAGATTAGCGTTGCTAATATTAAAGGATTAATATCTTTATTGATGTTAGATACACAAAGTCTTGTTGGAGCGAAGATAACGAGACGCAGGGTTTTCGCTAGGTTTATTGATAATGTAAATTTTCCCAAAAATAAAAACCCTTATGGAGAGCCAGACCCAACAGCGGCTTATAATGAAGAGGTTTTTATAATTAACCGAAAAGTTTCTGAAAGCCAACAGGTTGTCACATGGGAATTATCAACGCCTTTTGAGTTAGATGGAGTTAAATTGCCGCGAAGACAAATTTTAGCGAATTCATGTCAGTTTCCATATAGGGACGCCCATTCCTGTAAATATGCTGGAGAGCCAATTGCCGACAAAAATAATAAAAGGTTTGTTGGCGGTGCCGGCACTTATGGATTATCTTCCTTAAATAATCGTGGTGGGTATAGTTCTTCTGAGACTTATAACGCCGGAGACTATGTTTACATTTACTCCAACCTGCCAGAATTAGCAGATATTCCAATTTATTGCGTTTGTTTAATCAATGGAACGTCTGGTATCGTGCCTTTTGCGAATACGGGTAATTGGGTCATGGATGTTTGTTCAAAAAGCATAGCTGGTTGTAAAATTAGATTTCCCTCAATAGC
>CAZPXL010000067.1:2079-5820 GCA_964591005.1 uncultured Eubacteriales bacterium | reverse complement strand
TCCACTTTTTCTCAAGCCGACATTGACGCGGCAGAAGAATTTCAAAAGCCTCTTTATTTATATGTTTTAAAAACTAAAGAGTGGCTAAATTATACCCCCAACGGATATAGTAGAGATTTGATTGGCCGGCAGTTTATTCGTGGTATTAATGATTGTTATGCTATTTTCCGTGATTATTACAGACAGGAATTAAAAATAAATTTAAAAGATTATGTTAGGGATGATAGTATTTTTGATGGTAAAACGGATTTTATAATGAAACACGCTGAAGATGCGGGTTTTACAATTCTTGAGGATAAAAGCGTTATAAAGAAAAATGATATTTTAGTTTTTAAACATTTTGGCCCATATCCAAGACATTTGGGGGTTTTTATAGGCAATAGCCGTTTTCTGCATCAACCGTCGATAAATTTATCTTGCGTTGATTTTTTTGCGGGCGATTGGCAGAGAAGATTAAAATTTATTCTTAGGCACAAGAACTTTGTTTAGTTTCCGTGTAATTTCCTTTTAAGGAATGGTGAAAACATGGAAAAGGCTATAAAAGTTCATTTTTTAGGTAAACTTGGCCAAATTGTTGGCCGAGAATGGGATATTTTTGCCGAGACTCCCGCCGAAGCAATTCGGGCTGTTGATATAAATACTAAGGGGAAATTAAGGGAATATTTAAGTGGCGACGGTGGAAAGAGGTTTTATAGAGTTTCCCTGCAAAAGAATTCTGCTAAAAGTTCTTTAGAAGCTCAAGAGCTTTATAACAAAAGTGGTTCTGGCGATATTTATGTAGTTCCGGTAGTTAATGGCGCTAATAGTGGATTGGGGAAAATTTTGGCTGGCGTAGTTCTTTTGGTTGTTTCTTACGGTTTTGGCGCTGGTTTTTTTGGTGCTGCAACTAGTACGTTTGCTAAGTTTGGAGCCGCCTTCACGATGTCTATGGGCGCGGCATTAGTTTTGGGTGGTATCTCTCAATTGCTAACGCCAACCTCAAAAGAGGCCGAAGAAATGAAATCTTCCTCTGTTTTTCAAGGCAATGCGACTACAGTTTATCAAGGAGGGTGCGTTCCAATCGTTTACGGAAGGACATTGGTTACACCAATGCCAATCGGAATAGCATTCTCTTCTGATAAGGTAAGTTCTCCATCGGTGGGTGGAATTTCTACCATTGAGATTTCAAAATGGGATGGGAACGGTGGTTTAGGCGGGTATATTCAATATCAAATTTCTCAAGGAAGCTAATATATGGGAGGAGGAGGAAGCAGTAGTAACGGCGGTTCAGAAGCCCCAAACACACTTTTATCTAAGAACGCTCTTAAGATAAGCGACTTGCTTTGTGAGGGGCCGATTAAAGGTTTTGTTCAAAAAAGTGGCTCTTATGGTAATGGACCTCTCGTATCTACTTATTACGACAATGTTCCTGTTAGAAATTTAAATGGGTCATATAATTTTAATGTAAGTGGTCAGGGGTATAAGTTTTATTACACATTAGGTACAGAAGATCAGTCCGCCGTTCCGTATTTCTCTAATTCGGAGAATTATATAGCTCTTGGGGCAAATACCCAAATAAGTAATCCGCCCGCCGGAGCTGGATACGAAAAAATTGTTACAGCGTCGTTTAATTCGACGATGTACCCAGACGCTAACAGTATTAAGATAATGATGCGGGTTCCCGCTTTATATGCCGTTGATGACGAGGGTAATACAGACGGGTATCAAATGAGTTATTCCGTTGAGGTTTCTCTAAATAACGGACCGTTTGTTTTGATGGGTAGCTATTCAATTAACGGAAAATGTACAAGTCCGTATTACGAGCAGGTTTCATTTCCATTGCCGAAAACGTTCCCGGCTGCTGACTATTATCAATGGACAGTTCGTATAAAACGAACCAGCGAAGACATTCTATCTGTTCGAGTTCAAAATAGCCTTTTCGTTGACGGAATTTCTGTAATGTCGTCAAACGCATTTTCTTATCCAAACAGCGTTTTGGTACATACTTATATTACAGCAGATCAGTTCGCGTCAATTCCCACGAGAGCTTATGAAATTGAAGGTTTGTTAGTTAGTGTTCCAAGTGGTTACACTCCTACAAAATATAATACAGACGGAACAATAACCCCCGCGTCATACCCAGAAATTTGGCGCGGTAATTGGCAAACGGGAGTTTACACGAATAATCCAGCTTGGGTTTTTAATGATATTCTTTCTAATAAACGTTATGGTTTAGGAAATTATATTCAGAAAGAATCTATTGATAAATGGAGTTTGTATCAAATCTCGCAATATTGCGATGAAATGGTTGATAATGGTCGCGGCGACGGGAAGACAGAACCGAGATTTGCGTGTAACGTATATTTGGGCCAACAAGATGATGCCTACAACGTTCTTTTGAATTTTGCTTCAGTATTTCGTGGCATGGTTTATTACGCCAATGGCATGATTACAGCCACGCAAACAAGCGATAAGACCCCCGTTTACCCTTATAACAATTCTAATGTAATTGGCGGGCAATTTACTTACGCTGACACAGCGCGAAATACTCGGTCAACCGTGGCTTTGGTAAAATGGATTGATCCAGATAATCTTTATAGGGAAAACGTTGAATATATTGAAGACACAGAAGCAATTACACGGTATGGTTATATTCAAAAGGACGTTACCGCTTTCGCTTGCACCTCTAAAGGTCAAGCTTATCGCGTGGGTAAATGGGTTCTTCAAAACGAACGTTTATTAACGGAAACCTGTTCTTTTAAGGTTGGTTTAGATGGTTTATATGTAAAGCCGGGTGACGTTTTTGAGATTTACGATAATTTTAGGACAAATCGGGATCAGGGTGGACGCATTATCTCTTTTGCTAGCGGCGGCTCTTTAATTGAGCTTGATAGACCAGTTCAAATTGAGTTTGGCAACAAATATTCCTTATCCGCGCTTATACCGACAGATACAACGGATAATACCGGGATGATAACCGGTTCAGATCAAATTGTTAATTTCCGCGCTCCTCAAATTGAATTTAGAGAGGTTTCTAATATACCCACTAGTGGGACAAGGTTTTTAACGGTTACAAACCCCTTTTCAACGGGGTTGTTTGCGGGCTCAGCATGGATTTTGTCAGCCAGCGGAGATAGCGTCCCCACGTCAAGAAGGTCTTCTCTTTATCAATGCGTTTCTATTTCCGAATCAGAGCCGGGCATAATGGACGTTGTTGGGTTGCAGTATAATACCGGAATTAATTTATCATCGGAAACAAATTATAATATCAATCCAAACCCAATTAATTCCGGTAATTTTACGCCGATTGAGCCGCCGTCAAATCTTACCGTAGTTCCAGTAACCGGTTTGTTAAATACCAATCAGTTCGTTTTCTTCATGGCTTTGGATTGGGAGCCAACCCCCTCTTATAATATAGCTTATTATAATGTTTCTGGTAAGGAATTCGGTGGGGATTGGCAATTTATCACAAATACAACGAGTGATTTCGCTTCTCACCCAACTTTAGTAACTGGTTTGGTTGAGTATAGAGTGGCCGCTGTAAGTAATGGTGGAATGTATTCAGATTATATCTCTGGGTCATATTTAATTTCTGGAATAAACCCTTTTGGCCGCCCCGCAATTCCAACTAGATTAACAATTTCCAGCGGAATCGATCCAAATTACATCCGTTCTGACGGCGTTGTAACTGGATTTATAGGTAAAGAGCCCTCTTTCTCTTGGAGCTACCCCAAAGAATTAAACGGTAATTATATACCGGGA
>CAZPXL010000067.1:0-1979 GCA_964591005.1 uncultured Eubacteriales bacterium | reverse complement strand
AACGGCGGATTGGTTTATTCCCTCACTCCAGACCCAAGAGATATTGATATTTCAGAAGTTTTCTTGTGGGTCCAAAAAACCGGAAATACAACAGGAACATTCGTTCCTACTTATTGTAATTATACCGAGCGTAGTAGTAATTTAGCGGGCGTTGTTAATTTAGATGGTGCGGGTGGTAAATATAGCGTTTGGGCGGCTTTGTCTGATAGTTTTTCTAGTAACGAGTGTTTAGCTTGTAAAAAACCGGGGGAAGATAATACTCCATTAATTCCACAAAGTCCGGTAGAAGTTCCAATTACAGATGATTCACCACCTCCGGGTAATTTTGGAGATTTGTTTGGTGGAGAATATGGCGATGGAGAAGATTTAATTATTGTTCCTGATATTAATTTGTTGTGGAGTTATGCAGAAGTAACTCCAGCGTTAATTGGAATAACAGAATTTTTGCCATCTTCTATTCCTAAAAAATTTAGAAAAAGAACTCATTCTGGGCAAATCGTTACAATAACATTTTCGTCATCATCATGTTCTGGTGAAAATCTTTTTAATACCGAAATTCATAGCGGAAATATTTCTTTTGATAAATTGACGGGCGCATGTAGCGGTCAATTATATAGAAAACTCACATCTGTTTATTCGGGTGGTGGGACCGCCATTAACGAATATTATTTTTCATGTTCTGATGACGAAATTTATTACGCTGAACTGCCAATTGTTTTTCCAGCATTTTTTAATCAAAATACCTCCACGCAAAAAATTACTCTTACAGAAGTTTTCCCCCACGTCGGAGCTTCCTGTTATCAAGTTTTAGACGTTTCAGCAAAAGCATCTTTAGAAGACGAAGACACGGAACAAGACGCTCATGATCGTGCGTGGAATTCATCTTCTTGGTCTTTATGGTTTTCAAGCTCCGCAACAGCACTTTATCAGGCTAGAACAACTGGTTTTTCATGGACGGAGCGTTTAGTAAAATTCAAAGGAGCTGAAACGGTAATTGGAACCCCGGATTGGACTTATAAAATTACTATTAAAACACAAATTCGTTTATACGGTTCGACCGGAGATTGGTCTGAGGGTGATCCATTTGAATTATACGTTACCGCTAATTCATCTGGACAAATAACAATTCCAGAAACAGAACTTACATGCCCTCGCGGCTATGAACGTGCAGCGTATTCATATGAAATAGAAGCATCTTATTGAAATTAAAATGAAAAAAATAGTAAAAACAATTAAAACAATAATTCTTCCCAACCCGGAAGATAGGCCCGGCGATATTATAGCTGAAATTGCTCAGCCTATTGCTGAAAAAATAGATAAGGTAATGGGGACTAATTTAAAAAAATGTGGGGCATGTGATTCTGCTAGGCGAGAGCTTAATGAAGAGGCCGAAAAAGGTATTAAAATAATTTGATAAAATCATATTGTTTTAGTGTAATACCCGTATTAGGTGTGGTAAAAACTCATGGCGAAAACAACTTGTTCAGGCTATAACAAAACTGTTGCCCACGCATTTCCAATTGGCGGGCCAGAAGCGGCGCGTTTAGTAGCTGAGCAGAGTGGAAAATTATGTCCCGTAGAGCTTTACCATACACAGAGCGATCAAAAAAGACTTTTTCTCGGAAATGAGATTATTGCGCCTTATGTTCATTCTCCCGTTGCATCTGTAAGCGATTTAACGGGAGTATACTTAAGAACCTCTCGCGGCGTCTGGCGTGGCGATTCTGTTTTTGTTAGTGGAGATGGTTGCACTTATACCGTTGTAACGGGATATGGAACTGGGGCGGTTTGGCGTAGGGATGGTACGTCGGCGGTACAAAAGTATGCTGGTGTTATCATACAACCCACTATTTCAACGGGGTATCTTAATATTGGTGTTAGTGGTGATGGTTTATACGGTTTATATTCAGTCGATCAACCTTCTATTTTACAACAGTACGCTTTCGCTGGCGGAAATTTTACACTTACAGATAATGTAA
>CAZPXL010000066.1:0-9026 GCA_964591005.1 uncultured Eubacteriales bacterium | reverse complement strand
ATCAGCCTTTTTACAATTCAGCGCTAATACTTTTTTGATAGAGCCTGATTATACGCTGATAGTAATCCACGGTTGATTCCGGTCCAATTCCGCCAATCATTCCGATTTTCATGAGTTACTTATTCCTTTCAAGACTCTCTGGCGCCTGAAAAAGCAGAAAACACTCCAAGGGCCAGGTAGATACCGCCGGAAAGGTACCTCTGTCCCCTCAGTAAGCTGCCCTGCCGCTTCAGCCAGTTTCCGGCCGTGCCGGCCAATAAGGCATAAATGCTGTCGGTGCAAATTCCCAGTCCGACAAATGCAAACCCCAGAAGCAGCGTTTGTTCCCAGATATGCCCCCGTGACACATCAGTGAACTGGGGCAGAAACGCGAGGAAGAAGAGCGCGATTTTTGGATTCAAAACCGCTACAAATGTCCCCTGGAAGAAGATATGCGACAGCCTTTTGCGTTGGGTTACCGTTGGAATATGGTCATCATTGCTGCATAGGCGTCTGATGCCAAGATAGATTAGATAAGCGGCGCCAAGATATTTTACTATGTTAAAGGCGGCAGCCGATGAGGCCAGAATCGCTGATAAACCGGCCGCGGCACAGGCAGCGAGAATTGCGCTCCCCAGCGCGTTGCCGAAGACAGACACGAGGCCTGCCTTACGTCCCTGGTCTATGCTGCGCGCCGTTATATAAAGGACCGACGGGCCGGGTATCAGCAGCAGCACCAACGCGGCAATAATAAACAGCGTAAAACTATGCGGGTCAAAAATAGTTACTCTCCTCCTGTCTTTGCAATTATATTGTCAATATGCACAAATATCAACCTGCCGGCAGACAAGAAACCGGCGATGAAATTCAGAAAAACCGGAAGTACTTGTATAATCTTGCGACTAATTTTATGAAAACAATTTTCTTAATTATAAAGGGGATACTTAAAAATTTGTAGAATTTTTAAAAACAAGATAATATTTCTCGGAGGGATTTTTCATGTCCAATAAGATTGAGTTTGTCAGAAACTATAATGATTTAAGTACCGACAAAGGTTTCCAATTCGAGTTTTGTTGTGACCGGTGTGGAACCGGTTATCGCACCCGTTTTAAGCCCTCGGTTACCGGAACTATATCAAATGCTATTGACGCGGCCGGCAGCCTCTTTGGCGGCATATTGGGTAATGTGTCCAACATAAGCGATCGTGTTCATTCAGCTGCCTGGGAAAAAGCACATGATGGGGCTTTTGAAGCGGCCGTTAAAGAATTAAAGCCGGATTTTATCCAATGCCCGCGCTGCTCTTCCTGGATCTGCCGGAAAAGCTGCTGGAATACCAAGCGGGGACTCTGCAAGGAATGCGCTCCGGATTTAGGTGTTGAGATGTCCGCGGCACAATCAAGCCGTTCTGTTGAAGAAGTCTGGGCGCATGCCAAAATGTCGGAAGAAGATAAAAAATTAAGCGAAAGCAATTGGAGAGAGACAGTGCGTGCTGCTTGCCCCGAATGCGAAACGCCGTTAGCCAGTAATGCCAAATTCTGCCCTGAATGCGGAGCAAAGCTGAAAACATCAAGTAATTGTCCCGGCTGCGGTTTCGAGATCACGTCCAAGGCAAAGTTTTGTCCGGAATGCGGCGAAAGGCTGTAAAATACGATTTAAAAACCCACCTGTGTCGATGCAGGTGGGTTTTTATTGCGCTTGCTGTTAAAGGCGTTTCAGGGTTAAAAAGAGGGCGGTTCCACCGCCCTCTTGTGTTTACTTTGCTGCATCCTCGATAAAACGCTGGATGATGGCGGCCATTTCGGACCGGGTAGCACTGTCTGCCGGGGCAAGGGTATTGTTTCCTTTGCCGAAGAGCAGATTGCAGCCCACCGCCCATTCCATGGCGGTTTTCGCCCAGGAAGACACCCTGCCGCTGTCGATAAAGCCGTCCAGTCCCTTGGCCGGGGTTATGTTGTACCCTTTATATTTTGCATAATTGTACAGGATAACCGCCAACTGCTCCCTGGTAATGTTGTCGTCGGGCCCAAACAGCCCGTTGCCGTAGCCTGCTACGATGCCGTTAGCCGAGGCCCAGGCCACCCCGCCGGTGTACCACTGGCCATCCGCCACATCGCTGAAGCTGCCGGCTGACACAGAGGGACTGCCTTCCAGGCGGTAGAGGATGGACACGATCATGGACCGGCTGGTAGTCAGGTCCGGGCTGAACTGGCTTTCCGCGGTTCCTACCATCAGTCCCTTTTCGCAGACATATTTTACACATTCATAGAACCAGTCGCTATCCTTTACGTCTGCATAGCTCACAGCAGGCGTTCCCGGCTGCTCTGCAACAAAGGATGCTGTAACTGTAACGCCGCCCGCCGGCATGATAAAGCTGTAGGTGCCGTCCTGGTTTTCAGTAACAGCCACAGCCCTGCCGTCTTTATCGGTGACGGTGATTTTACCGGTGGTATAGCCTTTGTCCGGGGTGGCTGTAACCGTCACCTTGGTGCCGGCCGGTGCGCTGGCCTTATCTAATGAGACGGACCCGTTTTCCGGTTGAGCCCCTGCCGTCGCAGAATAGCTGGCCGGTGTGCTGCTGCCGCCTCCTCCACCACCGCCGGAACTACCTCCGGTTGAAAGCGGATTCCACACTGCGTACAAAGTGGTGTCAGCTGATATTGTGATGCTCTGACTGTTGTTATACGACACTGAGCCTCCTGCTGAATTCGCCCAACCTGAAAAGGTGAAACCTGAACGGGTATAGGCATTGGCTGCCAGCGCCTGAGGAATACCCTCCGTGAAGGTCTGCGGGCTCATCGTGCCGCTGCCGCCGTTGGCGTTGAAGGTAACGGTGTGCTGAGCCGGTGATAAGACGCTCCAAACCGCGTACAGCGTGTTGTCCGCCGCCATTGTGACACTTTCGTTGTTTTCATAGGCAACGGCACCGACCGGTGTGGCCGCCCAACCTTCGAAGACGTGACCGGAGCGCACGAAAGCGTTCGCTGCCAGCGCCTGAGAAACACCCTCTGTGAAGGTCTGCGAGCTCATCGTGCCGCTGCCGCCGTTGGCGTCAAAGGTGACGGTATACTGAACCGGTGCGTCCGCCGAAATTGTGAGGTCAAAGGTATAAAACGGAGAGAGGGCGGGTGAATAATTGACCGTGTTCTTCTGTAGCCACATTCTTACCGCGTACCCGCTGCCGGCGGGTATGCCTGCAGCGTCTATTTCTATGCTTGAGAGCCCGTTTGCTTCTATGGTCTGGTATTGGAGTATGCTGCCGTCTGACTTTTTATATATAAGATATACGATGGAAGCCGATCCATCGTTGATGGACGGAGAGAGACCGTTCAGCTGTAAATAGCTGCCGCTTGTAGTCTGTGCCGTCTCGGGAACCCCAGTGATTGACAGATCCGCGGGATAACTGATGCCAATCATATAGGCCTTGCCGGTCGCAGCCGGGGAGTAATTCGTTTCGTCTGCCAGCAGTTCCCAGGGTTTGCCGGTATTGTCGTACACAACTTGCGAAACCGAAGCCACGTTGCTGGTGCTGATGACAACCGCCGGGCGGGGTGCATACTCTGAGGTCAAAAAGACTCTCATTTTGCCTCCTCCTTCCGCCGGCATCATATATCCCTCATGCGGGTTTAAATCAGGGTCGCGAACCCAATAAGAAGCCCAGTATTGATTCACTCCCGAAGCATTTAAGTTCCAATTCACAATCTGCGTTTCAAGAGGTATATACGAGTAATCGCCATCTTCGTCTGCAACGGTATTCGAGAGCGAAACACCGGTTTCCGCATCAAACGCTCTGACCTTGATTACACTGCTTCTTTCAGCGCCGTTGAGGCAGCCGGCGAAGTTATTGTTCAAGTAGTCCCGCAGATCGGAATCCCGGTAGTTGTTGCTGGGGGTTTCCGGTCCAGCTTCGCCGTCCGGGTCTCTGTCAAACTCAGTTACGTCATCGACCTTGCGGGTCGCGAGCAAGGTCATTGAACCGGTTGAACCTGAGCCGCTGACTACCCGCCAGGATATTGGGACCCCGCCCGCACTGCCCATATAAATTGTATCGCCCAGCCCAATGTTGCTTTTATCCATCTCGGATATGCTGCCGACAAGCGCGGGCGGTGCGGCCGCCTCGAATACCGCTTTGACCGTCACATTATTGGCCGGCATGGTGAAGGTATTGCCTGTGACCGTTACTCCGCCGCTTATTACCTGCCACTCATCGAACTGGTACCCGGCATCCGGCGTATTGGACAGGGTAACCGTTTCTCCCTCTGCGGCAGGGTTGGGGCTGGCACTGCCCGAGCCGTTGCCTTCATCCTGGACGGTGACGGTGTAGGTCGCCGGGGTCACCGCGCTCCACACGGCGTAGAGAGTTGTGTCCGCCGTCATCGTGACACTTTGCCCGTCGGTATAGTCAACGCTGCCGGAGGCTGACGTCGCCCAGCCGTCAAAGTTGTAATCCGTGCGGGTAAAGGCATTCGCCGTCAGCGCCTGACCCACGCCTTCCGTAAAGACCTGCGGGCTCATGGCGCCGCTGCCGCCGTTGGCGTCGAAGGTCACGGTGTAGGTCGCCGGGGCCGCCGCGCTCCACACTGCGTAGAGTATCGTGTCGCCCCCCACATTAAGGCTATCGCGGTCATTAAACGAAACCCCTCCGGTTGGGGACAATGCCCAGCCGAGGAAGGTATAATTCATTCGGGTAAACGCATTGGCCGTCAGCGGCTGACTCACGCCCTGGGTGAAAATCTGGGGGCTCATGGTGCCGCTGCCACCGTTGGCGTCAAAGGTCACGGTGAACTGAGGCGCAGTTACCGAGGCCCATCTGGCGTAAAGCGTCCTGTCGTATTCTACCGTGATGCTTTCTCCGTCCGTATACACAACGCCGCCGGAGGGTGTCTGAGCCCAGCCGAGGAAGTTATAATCCGTCCGGGTAAAGGCATTCGGGGTCAGCGCCTGCGCTACCTCTTCCGTAAAGGTCTGATCGCTCATCACGCCGCTGCCGCCGTTGGCGTCAAAGGTGACGGTATAGGTATCCGGGGCCGCCGCGCTCCATACGGCATAGAGCGTCGTGTTTTCCGTCAGCGTGACACTCTGTCCGTTGGTATAAACCACGCTGCCAGCAGCTAATAACGCCCAGCCGTCAAAGGTGTAATCCGTCCGGGTAAAGGCGTTCGCCGTCAGTGCCTGCGCCACGCCTTCCGTAAAGGTCTGATCGCTCATCACGCCGCTGCCGCCGTTGGCGTTAAAGGTTACGGTGTAGGTAGAGGGAACCTCGCTCCACACAGCGTAGAGCGTTATATCCGCCGTCATCGTAACGCTTTGCCCGTCGGTATAGTCAACGCTGCCGGCAGCCGACGTCGCCCAGCCGTCAAAGTTGTAATCCGTTCGGGTGAAGGCATTGGCCGTCAGCGCCTGCGCCACGCCTTCCGTAAAGGTCTGATCGCTCATCACGCCGCTGCCGCCGTTGGCGTCAAAGGTCACGGTGTAGGTCACCGGAGCGGTTGCTTCAAACACCGCTTTCAGCACCAGGTTGCTGGCCGGCATCATAAACTGATACCAGTTATCACTTACTTCAGTAATATTGGAAACATCAAAGGTTCCCGATATAAGCTGCCATTCCTGGAACACATAACCGCTGTTCGGAGAGGTCCATAGATTCACCAATGTATTTTGAGATGCTGTAAGTCCGCTCCCTCCGTCACAAATGGCCGTGCCCCCGGCGCTTGATTGTAAATTAAGCGTATACAACCCCGGCGCGAGGGGTTCAAAGGTCGCTCTTACCTCAACGTTGCCGGCGGGCATGGTAAAGGTTGTGGTTGCCGACGCGCTGTTAGCCAGGATCACCCCGCCGGATATCACCTGCCATTCCTTGAATACATACGACGAGTAATTGACCGCGGTTATCGTCACCGTCACGCCCGCGTCAGCAGCCGCCGGGTCGGCGCTGCCCTCACCGTTGCCGTCGTCGGAAACCGTCACGGTGTAGTCGGGGATGTCTTCAAAGATCGCTTTGACAGTGACAGCACTGGCCGGCATCATGAAGGTATTATCGGGCAGAATGTCGATAGTCCCGCTGATCACCTGCCACTCTTTGAACTGGTAACCGCTGTCGGCCAGGTAGCCCAATTGAACCGTCTGGCCTTCCACGGCCGGATTGGGATTGGCGCCCGCCGTACCGTGGCCGTCATTTTGCACGGTAATGGTGTAGCTTGTGCTGCTCACGTCTACCGCTGCAATATCGGAAACGATCTGGGCGGATTTGACGCCGCTAAGATCATTGTTTGTATTGGTGATCACCACAAAGTAATAATTGGCGCCGGATACCGCGGTGGAAGGGGAATAACTGGTTTGAACCGCTCCGGAGAGCTCGGTTGCTCCCAAGGTACTCGGAAAGTTGTTGACATACCACTGGTAAGTGAGTTCCCCGCCGTCAAGGGAAACCGCGTCTACCGAGAGGGTTACCGGATCACCGACGGATACGCTTTGATCCTGCGGCTGAACTGTTATCTCCGGTTCTTGGGCGTTAATAAGCGGATGGATCGTCACCCGGGCGATATCGCTGGTCACGCTGGCGGTTTTGGCACCGGAAACGGAGTTGTTGGTGTTGGTAACGATTACATAATAATAACGCACCCCGAGATATGGCGCGATCACGCTGGACTCTTCACCAACAAATACACCTCCGCTATATGAGTCGGCAGTATTTTCGTACCAGGCGTAACTTAAGGTTCCGCCGTCGGAGAGGGGCGCCACGCTCACGCTCAGCGTAACGGTCGTTCCCTGGTTGGCGGTTACATCCGCCGGCTGGGTAGAGATCACCGGCGTTTCGGCGTCAGTGGCGTCGTACACCGTGACCGTCGCCGGGTAACTGACGGCTGTGGCCGTCTGGTTGCCGGACACGGCGGTGTTCGTGTTCGTGACCTCAACATAGTAGTAGTAGCTGCCCGCCACAGAGGTGGGCAGTACGTATGTAAAGTTCGTCGCGCCGGGAATTAGCGTGCCGCCGGTGTTCTGTTTGACGGTGTGGCTGTACCACTGGTAAGAGAGCGTACCGCCGTCCAAAACATTGGCGTTTACCGTCAGCGAGGCGGCATTGCCGGTGCGCACCGTCTTGTCCTGTGGGCCGGCGGTGATAAGCGGCTGCTGGGCATTGTCATCCATATATCGGACCGTCAGCCCGTATAAATCCTGCCCTTCAAAGGGGAAATTTGCCGCCGACTCGTATACGTTGGCATAGGCTGGGCTGGCTACCCCGACAAAATGATTGGCGCCGCTGAGCGTTGGGCAGTCGCCGTCAAAATAGACGTTGGCCAGAGACGAGCAGTTGCGGAAAGCGTCCGAGTAGATCTCCGTTAAGGATGCCGGCAGGGTGATCTCCGTCAAGGCCGTGCAGCCGTAAAAAGTCTGATAACCGATACTCTGGACATTGCTTCCCAGGGTTATATTGTTCAGGCTCGTGCAATCCTTGAACAAGTAGTCAGGCAGTTCGGTTAAAGAATCAGGCAAAGTAACATCTGCCAGATTGGCACAGGCAGTGAAAGCGGAACCACCCAGAAACGTCACACTCTCCGGCACGCTAACGGAGGTCAAACCGCCGCAATTAGAGAAGGCATAACCGTTAATCCTCGACAGACTTAAGGGCAGCTCGATTTGGGTAAGACCGGTGGCGTTAAAGGCGTACGCACCGATAGATGAAATTGTATTGGGCAGATTGATGCCGGTCAAATGACAATTATACATGGCCTTATAGGCGATTTCTGTTACCGTATACGTGATCCCGCTGTATTCAACTGTGGCAGGAATGGTAACAGTGCCGGCATATGCGGCATCAATCGCCGAATCACCTGATAAACCTGTCCCCACTTGAACGGTGCCGGTGCTTTCGGCAGTATTTTCCGTCAGCACCTTATAAGTCACGCTGACTCCTTCCACAGTATCGGCAGTAATAGTTTCAGCTACGGCTGCCTGAGTTGGCACATTGCTTAAAACCAGGAACAGGCCTGTAATGAGTAACAATGCCAGCAATAACGAAATACTTTTCTTCTTCATTTGCGATCCACTCCTTTCTTAATAACGATAGGTATACTTATTGCAGAGGATCATTGGGTCCGGGGCAAGTGTTCGGAAAGACACGGTAGTGTTTTTGCGAATAGCGGATGAGCTGCTTTAGCTCGTCCATTGAAAGGGGCTTCCTGCCCACAATGTCGGCTCCGGCCTCCCTGGCCTCACGTGCCAGATCGTCATCTTTTGCTCCAATAATGACAAATACCTTGATATCTGGAAATTTCTGCTTGATGCGCCCGGTATATGCAAGGGCGCCCCGGTCCTTCGAAAAAGAATTCAGGATCACCAGGTCAGGCCTGTGCTCCGCACAAAGCTCCGGCGCATCGCCGGCTCTGTCCGACTGCATCACGATTTCTATTTCCGGGATCTCCTTCAGCATTTTTATCAGCCTGTTGCCTCGGGCATACCTGTCTTGAATCAATATCGCTCTCATATCACACCTCCCATCAAAGCGCAAGATTCGGAACAGGCTGTTGTATGCGGCTTTATTGTAACGACGAAACCCGGCAAAAGATATACACAGACGCTATCACTTTCATATAACAACTGTTAACTATTTACATAAAAACACAAAAAAGCTGCCAATGCGGCAATTACCGCGCGGGCAGCTCTTCTTTAACTGATTATAGTACTTCGTTTAAGGATCAATCAGCCCGCAGCGCAGGGCATAGGCTACCAGCTGCGCGCGGCTTTTAAATCCGGTTGCCGTGTACATACGCGATATGTACAGGCGCACGGTTCCATAACTAAGGAAAAGCTCAGATGCAATTTCCCTGGAGGTCTTTCCCCGGGCAAGCAGACCCAAAATGCGTATCTCGACATCAGAAAATCTAATGGGCTTTAGGGAATCACGATTTACGCTTGGGAAAATGCGATAGGGTTTTTTGGCGTTGCGGATGAACTCCGTCAATTCATCCAGGGATAGATTCTTCCATACAAACAGATCGGCCCCGGCTTCCTCCGCCGCCTGCACGAGACGGTTATCCTCCACTCCGGTC
>CAZPXL010000065.1:0-9069 GCA_964591005.1 uncultured Eubacteriales bacterium | reverse complement strand
ACGATCTCCTCCCAGGCGATAGCCATGATATGGACGCCGTGTACCCCCCTGATATTTTCCTTGACGTGCCTGATCTGCTCAACACAGACCTCCACCCCTTCTTTTTTGGGGTCTTCGGCTTTTTTAAGCCTTTCCACCAGGGCTTCGGGCACGCTCATCCCGGACACCCCGGTCTGCAGGTACTTGGCCGCCCGCCAGCTCTTGAGCGGGGTAAATCCGGCCAGTATGTGCACCCTCTGATCCAAACCCCTGGCCCGTACCAACTCCATGAAGCGTTCAAAACGCTCCAGGTCAAATACACACTGAGTCTGGATGAATTGCGCCCCGGCCTCGATTTTCTTCTCCAGCCGGTCAACCCTGAATTCGAAGGGGTCGGCAAAGGGGTTGGCCACTGCGCCGATATAAAATGCCGGCTGATTCTCCTTAATCTCTTCCCCGCAAAAAAACTTGCTTTCGTCGCGCATCCTGCGCATAAGGCTGATCAGCTGAACTGAATCAAGGTCGTAAACATTTCTCGCGGTGGGGTGGTTGCCAAATTTCTGGTGGTCGCCGGAAAGGCAGAGCAGGTTGCGCAGGCCCAGGCTGTACGCCCCCAAAAGGTCGGCCTGGATCGCGATCCGGTTCCTGTCCCGGCAGGTCATCTGGACAATCGGCTCAACTCCGCAGCCGAGGACGTGCACGCCTCCGGCGATGCTGGAAAGCCGCGCTATGGCGGTCTGGCAGTCGGTTATGTTGGCGGCGTCCACACAGCTACTCAACATTTGAGCATGGCGCATCAGGCCCTGGGCCGAAGCATGCTTGGGCGGCCCTATTTCAGCAGTAACGGCGAAATGCCCTTCCTCCAGCACTTTTTGAAGCTTGCTCAGATAAATCATAGGTCGATCAGTTCCTCTCTTGTCAACCTGCGGGGGCCGCCGTCCCTTGATTTCGACCAGTCCTTGGGCGGCTGGATCGTATTTAATTCAGATAATCTCCCCAGGGCCTTCATGCGGTCATAAATCAACTGCCAGGCGCAGTCCACATCCTGCCCGAGCTCGCACTTGCCGTTCTGAGAGCCGCCGCATGGTCCGTTTAATATGCTTTTGGCACAGCGTATTACCGGACAGATACCGCCGGTCTTATGTAGTATACAGTCGCCGCATAGACCGCATTTCTCTTCCCATATGCCGGGTGATTTTGTCCCTCCGGCAAATTTTGTATCCAGGGCCGGCACCACCCATATATCCCGGTACCGTTCAGCAAGCTGCTGCGCCCCCACGCCGCAGGCCAGGGAGATTATGGCGTCAACGCCTTTAACCATTTCATCCAGAGGCTGCAGGAACTCCGGCTCGCATTGCCTGGTGGGCACGTAAGTCAGGGTCTCCAGGGGTCTGCCGGAACGCTTCCTGATCAGACGCAGGGCGCCGGCCATTATTTTTGTTTCCTGCTCGCCGCCGGCCAGGCACACGGTAACGCAGCCGCCGCATCCTACCAGCAGCACCTTGCCGCAGTCCGCGACCATCTCCGCTATATCCCTGATATCTTTTTGCTCTGCTTTTATCAAAGCGCTTCTTCTCCTTTACGGATTTAATATTTAATCAACTGATTAATTTTTACCCTTGATCAGCTGCAAAGCTTCAGCCCTAGTAGCCACACTTCTCTCAAAAAGCCCCCTGACCGCGGAAGTAACGGTCCTGGAACCGGGCTTGCGCACTCCCCGCATGGTCATGCACATATGCTCGGCCTCAATTATTACCATAACACCGTGGGGGTTCAGGCCTTCTACAATAGCGTCGGCAATCTGTGAAGTCAGTTTTTCCTGCAGCTGCGGTCGCCTGGCAAACCCCTCCATTACCCTGACCAGCTTGGAGAGGCCGGTAACTTTCCCGTTTTTGGGAATATACGCAATGTGAGCCATGCCGTAAAAAGGAAGCAGGTGGTGTTCACACATGGAATACAGTGGTATATCTTTAACCAGCACCATTTCGTCGTGCTCTTCAGTAAACTTCTTGTACAGGTGCTTTTCCGGATCTTCAGCCAGGCCGGAGAATATGTCTTCATACATGCGGGCCACCCGGTCGGGGGTTTCTTTAAGGCCCTCTCTCCCGGGGTCCTCTCCGATAGCCTCCAGGATCATTTTAACCGCTGTTCTGATTTTCTCGGTGTCCACCATGTGGCATTACCCCTTGTTCTGTATTGTTCTTGCTCTGCCATACTTTTTAAAACACTATTCTGAAGTGATGTAAGAAAGCCTTGCGCCGGGTATGCCGGCGGCCTCGAGTAAATTTTGAGCGCGGGCGACCAGGCCCTTGAGATACTGATCGCCGACGGCATGATGGCCGTCTTTTTTATCCTGCACCACAGCCACCTCCGCGGCGCCGTTCTCGAATGCGCTCAGTATCCATTCGAGCCGGAGCGCACTGGCTGTGGGCAGAATTATGGCGGTGGCTGGTTTCAGGTCATGGATCTTTTCATGGTAAGTATCCCGGCCCACAAACACAACCAGGCCGGTTTCTTCTGAAACGGCATCCAGGGTGTCTTTTACAGTGCTCATGCCCAGGTTTTCCACCGAGATGGCGTCAGCGGGGCAAAGTGCGGCGCAGATGCCGCAGGCCTGGCATCCCTCCGGGGGCATGCCGGCCAGGCCGTCGACAACCGCCACCTGGTAGGGGCAGACTCTCTGGCAGGTCAGGCAGGCGGCACATTTTTCCGGGTCTACCTGCGCTCCCAGGCCGCAGCTGAGACAGCGGCCGGCTTCAGACAGGGCTGACTTTTCATCGAAGCCCAATTCATAAGGCAGAAAACTGTTTTTCCTGCCTTCCGGAGCCGTCACCGGCATAATCCGGCGGCTTTGCAAGGGAATCAGTTTTATCACTTTTTCCGGCAGGGGGCCGATTACTTCTGTTTCATTAGGGCGGGCTGCCGGCGTGCCGCTTAAAAAGCTGTTTACCAGTTCCGCCGCCCGGTGGCCTGAGGCCACGGCGGCAATGGCGGGACCCGGCCCGGTGACGACTTCGCCGCAGGTAAAGACGCCCGGCAGGCTTGTCTTCAGGGTATCCCTGTCTGTTACAACACCGCCCCTGGGGTCGACTGCCAGGCCGCTCTCGTTTAAAAAGCTGTTGTCGGGAGCCTGACCAACGGCCTGGATTACCGTATCGCATGGTATGGTTAAGAATTCGCCGGGCTCGAAGGCGGGATTGAACCTCCCCTCCCGGTCAAAAACGGATATTACCTTCTGTGCTTTAAGGCCCGTGATTACACCGTCCCGGACCAGTATTTCAACCGGCCCGTAACCGTTGAACAGGACTACGCCCTCTTCAATGGCCTCCTCTATCTCCGCCTCATGGGCGGGCATCTGGTCGCGAAATTCCAGGCAGATCGTTTTTACCACAGCCGCTCCCAGGCGCACTGCCGTACGGGCCACATCCATGGCCACGTCGCCGCCTCCGATAACCAGGACGCTGCTGCCGATATCCTGCCGCTCTCCTACATTGGCACTGTGCAAAAAGGGCAGGGCCATGATCACGCCGGGATGGCCGGCGCCCGGCAGGGGCAGGCTTTTGCTGCTGGAAAGGCCCACGCTTATAACCAGGGCGTCATACTGTTCTCTGAGCTGGTCGATGGTTATGTCTTTCCCGACCTCGACCCCGGTACGGACTTCCACTCCGGCAGCCAGTATCTTGTCTGTATCTCTTTTAAGCATCTCCCTGGGCAGGCGGTATACCGGCAGCGAGGTCAAAAAGTGCCCGCCCAGGCCGTTGTTTCTTTCGTATACTACCACACTGTGGCCCTGCCTGGCTAAATCATAGGCGGCGGTGAGCCCGCCGGGTCCCGCTCCCACAACGGCCACTTTTTTGCCTGTTTTGTTTACCGGCGCGGCGGCCCGGACCTCCGGGGCGCCTGCCGCTTCCACGGCAAACCTTTTCAGGCCTCGTATAGCCAGAGCGCTGTCGACAGCGGCTCTCCGGCAGTTATCTTCGCAGGGGTGGGGGCACACCCAGGCGCACACTGAGGGGAAGGGATTATTGGCGCTGATCAGGCGGCAGGCCTCAGCGTAGTCTCCTCTGGCAATTGCGGCCAGGTAACCCCGCACGTCTGTGTTTACTGGACAAGCGTTGGTGCATGGTGGTATATGTTCTATCATTCGGCGACCTCCAAACAATTCCACAGGGCTTGTTTACTCGCCTGCTTAGAAAAGGCCAAGCACTTTGCCGGTGGTTGTGTCAACATCTATTCTGCGGTAAGCGGGGTCCGAGCCTGTGCCGGGCATCAGGCTGATAGTACCGGTCATCGGGCACAAGAACCTGGCGCCGGCAAAAACGAGCACGTCACGGACAGGCAGGACCCAGCCTTCAGGCACTCCTTTCAGGGCAGGGTCGTGGGTAAGGCTCAGGTGGGTTTTGACCATCATGGTGGCAAAATCGGCATAGGCGGGGTCAGCCTCAAAACGCCTGGCTTTGTCTTCCGCCTCCGGTGTCCAGGATACTCCGGCCGCGCCGTAAACTTCCCTGGCGATTGTTTCCACTCTCTGCCGCAGCGGCATTTCCACGGGATAAAGGTACCTGAAGTCCGTTTTTTCATTGCAGGCGTCAATAACAGCGTCAGCCAGCTCCAGTGCGCCTTCTCCTCCTTTAAGCCAGTGCTCTGACAGGGCGCAGCGGGCGCCGGCCTGCTCGGCATAGCGGCGCACCATGGCGATTTCTTCCCTGGTGTCGGTATGGAAGGCGTTGATACAAACAACCGGTTTAATCCCGGATTTTTTCACGGTGGCAATGTGGTGCAGCAGGTTGGCAATACCTTTTTCCAGCAGCTCCAGGTTTTCCCTGGCGTACTCCTCCGGCAGGGGCCGGCCGGGCACTACTTTGGGGCCGCCGCCGTGCATCTTAAGGGCCCTGACCGTGGCCGTTATGACGGAGACGTTGGGCTCCAGGCCGCTGAAGCGGCACTTTACGTTCCAGAATTTTTCAAACCCGATGTCGGCGGCAAAGCCGCTTTCAGTCACGTTGTAATCAAACAGCTTGAGGGCGATCCGGTCGGCGATGATGGAGGACTGCCCTATCGCGATATTGGCGAAGGGACCGGCGTGGACCAATACGGGCTGGTATTCCACGGTGCTCATCAAAGTGGGGTTAATGGCGTTGCGCATAAAGGCGGCCATGGCGCCGGCAACTTCCAGGTCAGAGGTCGTCACCGGGTTTCCCTTTTTGTCATAGGCCACGATTATTTTGCCGATCCTGTCTCTCAGGTCTTTTAAATCCGTCGCCACGGCAAGAATGGCCATTAGTTCGGAACTTACGGCGATGTTGAACTTTGATTCCATCATATAGCCGTCCATCCTGCCGCCGATGCCCATGATGATCTTGCGCAGGCCCTGGGCGCAAAAGTCGATAACCCATCCCATCTGCACGTTGGTGGGGTCAATGCCGAGCCGCCTTAAGCCGCGTTTGGCCAACTCGGCGTCGTCGTAGTTTCTCTCGTGCTGCATCCGGGCGTTAAGGGCCACCATGCCCAGGTTGTGGGCGTTCATGATGTCGTTGATGTCGCCGGTCAGCCCCAGGGAGAACTCTGTCATCGGTATAGCCAGGGCGTTGCCGCCTCCGGCCGCGGTACCCTTAATATTCATGGTGGGGCCGCCCGAGGGTTGGCGGATAGCGGCGCCGGCATTCATGCCGCGCTTGCCCAGCCCTTCCACCAATCCGATGGTGGTGGTGGTTTTACCTTCACCCAGCGGGGTGGGGGTAATCGCGGTCACGTTTATGTATTTGCCGTCGGGCTTGTTTTTCAGGCGGTCGGCTATCTTAATGAAATCAAGCTTGCAGATCCTGCCGTAGGGGATTACTTCATCCCTTTCCAGGCCCAGCTTTTCCTGCCACTGGGCGGGTGAGGGCATGTTTGCCTCCGCTGCTTCGGCAATTTGGTAGTCTTTTAGTTTGGTGGCGTCATAGGGCATTATTTTTCTTCCTTCCTTAACTGCAGTGATCCAATCGATCAAAATAACAGCTGCATATTAACTAACAGTATATAGGTAAATTCCTGCTTTGTGGAGTTACAAAAATAATTTCGACAAGATCCAAGGTACCACCTGCCTGGAAATAAGTCTAGTTGTCTATACTGCAACAATTAAAAATTTAAAGTGACAGCTTAGAACAGTTCTTTATTCTGCCTGAAATACTTGATATAGCGCAGGGCATATTTATCCCTGCCCAGGATCAAATCCGTGGCCTGGACGCATTTACGGGCTTTGGCGGCATTCACCACGGGGCAGGTAAGGCCCGCGGCGATGGCAATACTCAAAAAAGCGTCATTAACCGCTTCCCGCCCCGGCAGGCTGAAAGAGATATTGCTCGCCCCCAGGGTGATATTGACTCCATAGAGCTCTTTAACGCGCCTGATGGTTTCCAGGGTAACCAGCCCGGCATTGCTGTCCACTCCCACGGAGAGAGCCAGGCAGTCAATAACGATGTCTTCCAGCGGTATACCTGTTTTTACGCACTGCTCCAAGATCCTGTCGACTATTTTAATCCTGTCCTCAGCGTTGTCGGGAATACCCTTCTGGTCCAGCGGCAGGGCGATGACGGCCGCGCCGAATTCCTTTACCAGGGGCAGGACCGTCTGAAGGGATTGCTCTTCTCCCTTTACCGAGTTAATAAGGGGCTTGCCCTTGTATACCCTCAGCGCCGCTTCAATGGCATGGGGGTTGCCGCTGTCGATGCACAGGGGGACGTCCACCTCGTCCATCACGGTCTGAACTACTTCAGGCAGTAACGCCACCTCGTCGACGCCGCCCGCTCCCACGTTAACGTCCAGTACGTGGGCGCCCGCGGCTGCCTGCTCCCTTGCCTCCCGGCGCACAATTTCATCATATTCGCCGCTCTGCAGGGCTGCGGCCAGCTTTTTTTTGCCGGTGGGATTAATCCGCTCTCCGATAAGAGTGGTCGGCCTGTCGGCGCTGATGAACAGTTCCTTGTTGGCGCTAGCAAGTCTGGTTTCCATCTATATGTCCTCCGCCTTAATTTTTATACATTAACCGGAGACCAACCAGGCCAATGTGCCCGGTTGGTCTCCTTTATAATGTTAGTTCTGTCCGAGTATCTCTTTGCAAATATTGACGCCTGACGCGGCGTCTTTCGCCAAATAGTCGGCCCCGGTGAACTGGCGGACTTCCTCATTGCACGGCGCGCCACCGATAATCACTTTAACCTGGTCGCGCAGGCCGGCTGCGGCAAGCTGGTCCACAACCTCCTTCATGGCGGGGAAGGTAAAGTTGAGCAGCGCGCTGAGGCCAAGCACTTTAGCTCCTGTTTCTTTCATGGTTTTCACGAAGGTTTCAGCGGGTACGTCCACACCCAGGTCTATTACATCGAAACCGGTCCCTTTCAGTAAAGTTACCACTATGTTTTTGCCTATGTCATGGATATCGTCTTTAACTGTCCCGATGACCACCACGCCGGCTGACGACGCTTCTTTTTCAACATTGACCAGCAGCGGCTCCAGCTCATTCATTACCCCTTTCAGGATCTCCCCGGACATGATCAGCTCGCTCAGATAGTATTCATTAGCTTCAAAGAGCTTGCCTATTTTGCCCATACCCTCGTTGCATTCTTTAATAATATCCAGAGGCGATTCGCCGGCTTCGATTTTTTCTTTAACTAACTTATTGACCAGATCTTCGTCCAAATCTACCAGGGCCTGTGCCAATTGTGTCAGATTACTCATCATTATCATCCTTCCGCTTAGTAAATTTCAAACCCTGTCCGGGCCTTACCACAACCATGAGAACAGCCAGTTAAACGCCATGTACTCCAGCATTTCCCAATTTTTCTTAATCGGCGCTTCTTCTCCCTTGACTCCTCCCAGTTCCTGCAGCTTGACCTCCCAGGGGGTGACCAGCCTGCGCCGGGGCGGCTGCCAGCCAGCCGGCGGGGTGGGGCTCATTTGTATTTTAAAATCAAATGTGTCGCTGTACCTGCCGTATTCAAGGACAGCGTCGAGCATAGCCTTGAAATTTTCCGGCTTGGTGTCGTAAGGAATGCCGCAACCGCCGTTTATAATGAATCCGCCGTCCCTGCCCACGGTTTCACATAAAAGTTTTACTCTTTCCTTCACTTCAGACGGAGTGCCCAGGATCAGCATAGATTCCGGCATCCCGCCGGCGATGCACTGGTAGCCGCCCAGGTCTTCCTTGGCTTTAAAGATATCTCCCTGGACATCAATGTCACACAGCACCTTGCCTTTCGGCAGTTCGCGGAAATGGTGCCAGTTGGGGCCCCAGTCGCCCTCCAGGTAGGCCCTGATGGTGTAACCGGCGTCAATAAACATAAGCATGGTCTTTTTCAGTGACGGCCAGTACAGCTCGTCAAATTGTTTGGGCGACAGGAACGGGAACGCTCCCCTGTGCAGGGGCAGGAAGATCGGGCTGCGCCTGAGCGGGTCCGCGATGGCCAGGCCGGCGTTGACTATGTCGGGGATCAACGCCTCACAGGCTTCCAGGATCTTGTCGGGCTGCCTGCGCACGTCCAGCATTACGCCCCTGAGGCCTCTAAGCCCGTCAGCCAGGTAATCAAACGGCGCTAAAAACACGCCTCCCATGGAGTTCGGCATACCCAGCTCATTCTGCAGGTACATGGAACGGTTTCTCATAAATCCGCCCAGCATAGCCGAAGCCATGGCGCCTTTAATCAGGGCCACATTGGCGCGGGCGGAACCCGGCTCCTTAAAGTCGTTCAGGGTGCGCGGAAGGAACCTTTCAAAGAGAAAACTAATCGGGTCATTAATCAGCAAGTCGTACTCGTCGGCTTTCATCCTTTCCCCTTCCACAAACTGAAACTGGGTACGGGGAGACAATTCCCGGCCGGGAAGCTTGTACATGTTGAAACCGACCGCGTCGTGGAGAGGGCCCCAAAACCTTCCCGATCTGAAAGCGTCAACCTCGGGAAAATCATTAACGAATTTCACGTCGGCTTCTTTCCATTTGTCAACGTCGTAAATAAATTCCTGGTTGGTATGGCCGGCATAAACTTCGGCAAAATAATTTGAGCCGGCCGAAATGGGTATCCTGTCAGGCATCTCCAGGGCTATGGCGGCTTGATA
>CAZPXL010000064.1:0-9314 GCA_964591005.1 uncultured Eubacteriales bacterium | reverse complement strand
AAAGACGCTCTTGAGGGTAATATATGCCGGTGCGGCACTTACCCGGCCCATATCGGGGCTGTTTTGGAGGCAGCTAAAAAACTGGAAGGAGGGAAAAAATAACCTATGGATAAGAAGAAATTAGGAATAATGGAAATCGAGCCATTAGTGCACGACAGGTATTGCCAGGACGAGTTCTCATTAATTGGTAAGCGCGGCGTATCCCGTATGTGCGGCAAGGAAAAAGCCGGTGGAAGGGCGGAATATACTAGAGATGTACAGCTTCCCGGGATGTTGTATTGCCGGATCCTGCCGTCTCCTTACGCTCATGCCAGAATTAAATCAATGAGCACGGAAAAAGCCGAAGCGCTGCCCGGCGTGAGGGCCGTACTCCGGTATGACGACCCTGAACTGGCAGACAAGCCGCTTTTCGGCCTGGAGACCAAATTTAATGCCGGCCACCTTCCGTCTGATGGACAGGCTTTTTACCATGGTAAAGAAGAGTTGGCGGTAACTCTGGAACAGTGGAAGCAAGGGGCAGGACGTGTACTGGACGGTGTGGCCTGGTGGGAAGGACACCCGGTTGGGGCGGCTGTGGCTGCTGATACTCCCGAACTGGCTGAAGAAGCTTTGAGCCTGATCGATATTGAGTGGGAAGAGCTGCCGATGATCCTGAATCCATTGGATGCGTTAAAACCTGGTGCGCCTTTAGTTGCTGCTGAAATAAACAGCAAGAACAACATCATCAGGAAATTAAAGATCGAGCATGGTGATGTGGAGAAAGGCTTTAAAGAGGCTGATAAGGTAATTAAGTTTGAGGGAAGAAGGCGTCCATATTCAGTTGCTGATGCGGAACCAATGAGTGACGTAGTCCTCTGGAGAGGCGATAATGTAGAAATATGGGCACACCAACAGCAAGCATATGACGGGAAAATTATTTTTGGCATGAAAATGGGTATTCCGCTGAACAAGATTAAACTCCATGTCCCCTACCAGGGCTCTCAGTTTGGCGGTGGCGGCAACCCCATGATGCACCATACCCACGGGGTCCATATTATTAGCGGTATATTATCCAAGAGAACTAACAGGCCTGTTAAGACATTCTATAACAGAAGAGATAATTTCTACAATTTGTCCCAGGACGCAGACTGCCATACCACTTTTAAAGTGGGATTTAAAAACGACGGGACAATCACAGCGGTAAAAATAGATAATATCTGCGGCAAAATGGGGCAGTACGGCATAGATCACCTTGAAGAGAATACCAGGATACCCAATTTACTGCTTAATTATCTGGAAACAAATATAAATGTCGCGCCTGCTTACTGGTTCAGGTGTGAGCAAAACCATAACGCTCTTTGTCTGAGCATGGTATTTGATCACGTGGCTGCTGAGCTGGGGATGGATCCGACCATTGTCGCCTCAAAGAATGACGGGGTTGAAGGGCATGACATGGAATACCTCTCCAAGTTTAAGAGGCAGCATGGTTTCCCCGATAGAGACAGCCTTGGGGAAGCAATTGAAATGGGCAGAAAAGCTATCGACTGGGATAAGAAATGGCATGCGCCGGGCACAAAGGTGCTGCCCAACGGCAAACTGCACGGCATGGGCTTTACCTGGACGCACGAGTGGGACGACACCCGCGGCACCGCATGTGCCGGTGTAATTATGCACTGCGATGGAACAGTGGATATCCTGTCGCAAAAATCCGACGACGGGCTGAATGCGATGACCACCCACTGCCAGATTGTTGCAGATGAGATGGGGCTTAAACTTGAAGACGTCAACTTCAGGTTCTTCGAGGAAGTGGGCTTCCAGATGATGACCCCGGACGGTTCTTGCAACCTGGCCGTAGATGCCTACGTTACCCGTAATGCCGCCAGGGAGGCGAAGCAAAAACTTCTTGAATATGCCACAACTCCTATTAAATTAATTGATATAACGTATCCCCCTGCTTTCCCGGACAATTATCCGGATGACCTGGACGTCAAGGACAGTGTGGTTTACCTGAAGGCCGACCCCAGCATAAATGTGCCGGTAGCAGAAGTCGTCAAGCGGGCCATCCTGAACCAGGGCGGCACCAGGGCGCCCCTCTTTGCCTGGAATTGGCACCGCCAGGGCAGGTATGGCACTGAAAAGGGAAGACACCGTTTAACCAGGCAGGCGTATTTTTGCGAGGTGGAAGTCGATCCCAGCACCGGCGGAGTCGAAGTTAAGAAAATTGTAAACATAAACGACGTTGGTAAGGCTATAAGCCCCGAGACATGTGAAGGCCAGCAGTACGGCGGGGACTACATGGGAGCCGGCAGGGCCCTGGGAGAGGAAGTAGTTTACGATCCCAAGACCGGCGTAAAACTAAATGCAAACCTTATCGATTATAAGGTGTTCACAATGCGGGATGTTGATACTACAGTGAACCTGCTCCTTGAAACAGGAATGGGATACGGACCATACGGTTTGAACGGTATCGGCGAATGTATCGCCACTGTAGTCCCGGGTGTGATTGGAGCCGCTATTTACAACGCCATCGGTGAATGGGTTGATGATCACCCAATGACTCCGGACAAGGTCCTTAAAGCAATTAGTAAAGCAAAAGCAAAGCGGGGTGGTCTGAAGTGAAAAGATTTAAGCACTACGATGCACGTACGGTAGATGAAGCAGTATCCCTGTTAAAAGAGTTTGAAGGCAAAGCGAAAGTCATCGCGGGCGGCACTGATATAGTCGGTTTGTTTAAGGATGAAGTCTTCGCCGAAAGGCCGGAGGCACTCATCAACATTAAAACAATACCTGACATGGATTATATCAAGGAAGAAGACAACATGTTGAAGCTCGGCCCGCTGGCTTTGCTCGAGGATATTGCTCATAATACGCTGATTATCAGCAAGTATACCGCGCTGGCCGAAGCAGCCCGGCGTACGGCTTCTCCGCATATCAGGGAAATGGGCACCATCGGTGGTAATATATGCCAATACTGCCGCTGCTGGTATTATCGCTCGCCAAACAACAGGTTCAAGTGTATCAGAAAAGGCGGAGAAGATTGTTATGCTGAAGAGGGAGAAAACAGGTACCATTCCATATTTGGAAATGTCAAGGATTGCCTGGCGGTCAATCCGAGCGACACTGCTCCGGCCCTGATCGCATTGGAAGCCAAAGTGAAAACTTCAAAAAGAGTCATTGAAATGGCAGACTTTTACCAGACCGAAGACCCGAAGAAGTTTTCAGTATTGGATGACGACGAGATAGTAGTCGAAATACAAGTTCCCAGGCCTTCAGCAAACGCTAAGAGTAAATTTGAGAAATTTGCGATTAGGAAGTCAATAGATTTTCCAATTGTAAACTGCGCGTCGCTGGTTGAATACGAGGGAAATACGGTCAAGAAAGCAAAAGTATGTCTAAACGCTGTATTTGCCAATCCTTATGTAGCTAAAAAAGCTGAAGAATATGTTGAAGGCAAGTCCCTGGATGAAGCAACAGTTGATGCCGCGGCTGACCTGGCTTTACAGGACGCAAAGCCACTGTCGAAGAACGAATACAAGATTCAAATTTCCAAGTCATTGATCAAAAAGACTCTGTTAGCCTGTAAATAGTATTTTCAGATGTAGAGCTTGGGGAGCAAAAGCTCTCCAAGCTCTACAATACTACAGTGACACAAGTGTCGATGCTTATAGGGATATAAAAAATATATTAGAAAGGAATTAATTATGGCTTTAAAAATAGCTGTTTGTATAAAACAAATAAGTGATCCTGAATACTTTTCTCAGATCACCCTGGATCCTGTAACGGGCAGTATTCAAAGAGACAAGGTGCCGGCCATATTAAACCCCCTGGACGAAAACGCATTAGAAGAGGGTTTGAGAATTAGAGATAAGTACTCAGGTAAATTAACTGTTGTAACTATGGGGCCTCCTCAAGCAAGGGAAGTTCTGGAATGGGCCCTGGCATTAGGGGCGGACGAAGCAGTTTTATTATCTGACAGGGCATTCGCAGGAGCCGACACCCTGGCCACCGCCTATACACTGGCAGAATACATGCGCAAAATGGGGAATCCCGATATTATTATCTGTGGGAACCAGACTGAAGATGGGGCAACCGGACAAGTAGCGCCGCAACTTGCCGAAATATTGAATATTCCCCATGTGACCTGTGTAAGTGAAGCTGAATTTATTGATGAGACTACCATAGTTGCCAAACAGAACATTGAATATGGCGGTTATTTTAAAGTAAAAGTCAAGCTTCCTGCTTTAATTGCGGTAGTTAAAGAAATCAATGAAGTCCGGGATATTACTGCTGAAGGGCTAATGGATGCGGGCGATAAAGATTTCTTTACTTTGAGCGCGACTGATATGGAGGTTAACCCTGATTACATCGGCAATAATGGTTCGCCCACAAAAGTAGTCGGCACGTTTAAGCAGGAAATAGACCGGCAAAAAGAAATATTGAGTGGTTCACCGCAAGAGCTGGCCAAAAAAGTGGTAGAAAAGTTGAACCAGGCAAATATTTTATAAGAAAGGAGAACATGGTGAATACGAATAACGAAATCTGGGTATGGGTCGAACAAAGAAATGGAAAATTAATGGATGTTTCCCTTCAAACGCTGGGAAAGGGCCTGGAATTATCTAAAGTTACGAGTGGAAAGCTGTCAGCAGTGTTGATTGGTGATAATGCTGGCGACTTGGCCAAGGAATTGGTAAGCTACGGGGCAGAAACGGTTTATCTGGTTTCGGATCCGCAACTCAAGTATTACCAGAGCAATGCCTATACCAGGATAATAAGCGAACTTATTACCCAATATAAACCGGGGATCATGTTATTTGGCGCCAACATTACAGGTATGGACCTGGCCCCTGCCATAGCCGCCAGGGTGAGAACAGGCCTGACAGCTCATTGCAGCGACTTGAGCATTGATAACATTGACGGCAAACCTCAGCTTGTTGCGAGTATTCCCGGTTTTAGCGGTGGTATGATAGTCAAGATCACCTGGGACGAAAAAAGACCCTGGATGGCTACTTTAAGTTCAGGAGCCGCTGAAAAACCTGATAAAGATGAATCCAGGCAGGGAGTAGTTGTAGAAGTAGATTATAAAGCGACAGAAGAAGACCTTAGGATTCAAACAATGGAAATGGTGGAGAAACAACCATCTGCTACGCCTGTAGAAGGCGCCGCGATTGTAGTTTCTGGCGGAAAAGGAATAAAATCAAGTGAAGAGGTTAAACTTGTACAGGGATTGGCGGAAATTTTAAACGCTGCCATAGGAGGGACAAGGCCAGCTCGCGATGCCCAGTGGATATCGGAAGACAATTTGATCGGTTCCAGCGGTAAAACAGTAAGCCCCAAGCTGTTCATAAGTATAGGCGCCAGTGGAGCGGCTCATTACACCTGTGGCTTTCTTAAATCAAAGTATATTATCGCCATTAATAAAGACCCCAAAGCTCCAATATTCGATGTGTGCGACCTGGGCATCCAGGCTGACTTAAATGAAATTCTTCCTTCTCTGATAGAAGAATTAAAGACAGTGTAGCACGCAAAATACATGACATAAGCGCCTCTCAGTTTATGGACGGGTTGAAAAAGCTTCTAATGCGGATGTCAGGTTTTAAGGGGCAAAAAAGAGTACCGGTCGCAGTATTCCTCCTGGAAAAGCAATACTACACCAGTACAATAGTAAGAAACCACAAGTATATTGTAACAAGATTGGTTTGCAAAAACAACAGAAGTGCACTTTCAGGATGTTATCGTGCTCGATGCCCGCAAATTTTAATGATTTGTAGTCTCGGTACAAGTTACCTGATAACCGTTTCCCGGACTACGCATTATATGGCATTTCAGGCTTGTTCGTGGTTTTAATAAAGATTATAAGAGGTGCTGTGAAACCATGCAAAAATGGAACGATATGTACGGAAAACTGAAAAATTATGTTGAAGAACAACCGGATATCGATATTCAAGATAACCTTATTGACATACCAAGGGCAAAACAGCCAGAATTCTATTCCATGTTCGATAAGGTTAGAGATACTTATGTCACTGAAGAATTTGCTGAATTAATTAATGAGTCTGACCTCTTGAGCGCGGCTTATGTGAATATTGAACAGGAATTGATGGAACGCCTTAATTTAGAGGATATCCTCATGCCGAATGATATTAAAAGATTCCTTCATAAGCCATTGGATCAATTGAGACGGGAAATATTCGATCCATTGTTTGATTTGCTCAGCGGCAGAATAGATTTGCAAAGATTTATTTTAGAGACGTCGGTTAATGTAAACTCATCCTTTAAGCAACTATATCAAGAAGGTTACGAGAAATGGACAGTGCTTTCTTTATTGAAGCAATTTGAGCCAGACAAGATTTATCATGTGCCTCTTGGGAGACTAGGATCAAAACAGGTAATAAAACGTTCAGTCGCAACTAAAGAATCAGTTCCATTGCCTGTTGAATCAAGACAATTTTCTTTTGAGGTTGGACGCAGACAATCGCTTTTAGTACCGGATGCCATAATTCACTCCGCCAGGCTGGATAAATATGTTGCTATTAGAACAGCGTTTTGCAGTTCCTTGTGGACCTCCAATAGTTATAGTGAGAAAAGAGAATGGTATTCTATTGAGTCACTTGTAGAAGAATACGGTTTAATCACCTTAAAGCCGGATTTGTTAGTCTATATTGATGATGATATGAAAGATATCTCCATGATAGCAGATGCGGAAAAAATTTGCAGGCCGGATATTATTGTCGATTGTATAGACGGAATCAATGTCGATAGGAACTTGTTGAGAGAAAGATTGGAAAATATCAGTTATTGCGATGCGATCTTAAATCCAACAGTCGGCAGCTTTGTGGTGTCCAGGGAAAACAAGCCGCCATACTTGCGTGATGAGCTTGAAAAGGAAATCAACCTCATAGAGGTTGGTTTCGAAAACTCAAGACTGGGGTCAATTATTGATACGATTTAGCATGTTTTATCATTATGTAAAAACTGCATATGAAGTTGTTTACAAGGAGGAAATATAATGGATTTATTAGCTTTAATAATAGCTTTTTGTGGAGGCGCTTTCGGCGCGACATTAGGCGCTTTCGGAGCATTTGTCTTCACTGGCATTGCAGGATTGATAGGGATAGCGATGGCAGCTTCAGGCGCGAGTTTTAATTTTCTGGGGGAAGTCGCTTTTGGCACCTATTTCGGGCCGCATATATCTTTTGCAGGTGGCGTTGCGGCTGCGGCTTTTGCAAGAAAAATGGGATATATGGAATCTGGAAAAGATATCCTTAGATCATTATCGGGGTTAAAAAAGCCAAGCGTGCTGGTTGTGGGCGGTATTTTCGGCATGATGGGCTATGCTTTAAATACAGGTATTGCTTTATTGCCGATTAAACTGGACACAGTGGCATTAACTGTATTTATCCTGGCAATAATAGCAAAAATTGCGTTCGGAAGCACGGGACTCGGAGAGATATTCGGTAAGGAGCCGGAAGATATTAAGAAAATCGGTGGAAGGTATTGCATGAGGTGCCAGAATCTATGGCTGCCGTATGTGTCTGCTACATGTGAAAAAACTATAATTGGAATAACCGCAGGCGGCGTATCGGTGTATTTAACATATTTGATGCTGCAAAATCCTGAAACTGCTCCAGTCGCAGCGTTTGTGGGATTCTGCATATCCGCGGTGTCACTGATTATGATGTTCTTCGGTTCAGAGATACCTGTAACTCACCACATAACCATATGTGCATCTTACGCAGTAGTTGCCAGTGGCGGAAGCATCTGGTGGGGCTTTGCGGCGGCGGTTGCGGCTGCTTTTGCAGGTGACTTTTTTGCAAGAACATTTTATTGTTACGGTGACACCCACGTTGACCCTCCGGCAACCGCCATTGCAGCTGTTTCATTTGTGTTGATGACGCTTATTCCAAAAAGCATTTACGAAATGGAATATATAGCTGCCGGAATTCTTGCCCTGGTAATCATATACAGTTTTATACGCTATTCGCAGGGGTGTAAGTGCCAAGCCGATGTTGCCGCAGTTGAGGAAACAGCTTAATCGTAAAAATATTTCGCTTAAAGTTTAAGGCCGGTAAATACGCACAAATATTCATATAACAACTTAAGGGAGCTGTTACTGGTGAAACAAGTGCCGGTTAAAGACGCGGTAGGTAATATTCTGGTTCATGATTTAACCAAAATAGTACCTAAAGAATATAAAGGCAGGGCATTTAAAAAAGGCCATGTGATCCAGCTGGAAGACATTGACGAACTGATGAAGATCGGTAAACAGCATATCTTCGTCCTGGAGCCAGGTGATGATTTGAATGTACACGAAGATTTAGCCGCTCTCAGGCTGGCCAGGGCTGTGTCAGGCGAAAATGTAAAATACGCGGATCCCTGTGAGGGCAAGTCTATGCTAAGCTCTGCAAAGCGCGGCTTGTTAAAAATAAACAGTTCTCTGTTGTATGAAATTAATTCAGTAAAAGATATTTCTATAGCCAGCCTTCCCAATAATTTTCCGGTAACGGCAGGCCAAAAGATTGCTGGAGCAAGGGTTGTGCCGCTTTTTGTGGACGAAGCCGTACTTCAAGAAGCCGAAAAACTGGCTGCCAGAGAGGGCCCGTTGTTTTCCATAAAGCCATTTGTTAAATTGAAAGCCGGTGTGGTAACAACAGGTAATGAAGTTTATAAAGGGTTGATCAAAGATAGCTTTGGCCCATTGATAATGGAAAAACTAAAAAATTATGATGCTGAATTCATGGGCCAGGTGTTTTGCAAGGATGATCCGGGCCAGATAGCTGAACAAATTATTAAATTTGTTAATGCCAAGACGGACCTGGTTATCTTGACCGGCGGCATGTCGGTTGACCCTGATGACGTTACCCCGTCAGCCATACGGATGACGGGAGCGGAGGTTATTACCTACGGTATACCTGTGAATCCCGGTAACATGTTCATGATGGCGCAGTTGGGATCTGCAATTATTATGGGCTTGCCGGGTGGAGTAATGTTTTTTAAAACATCCATTTTTGATGTAGTGCTGGCAAGAGTTTTTGCCAGAGACAAAGTTACGAAAGAGGACTTCATCAAAATGGGGGAAGGTGGTTTATGCCTGGCCTGTGAGACCTGCAGGTATCCGAATTGTTACTTCTGCAGGGGATAAGAATTTATGTTTTTTTAATCTAATAGCTGTTTTATAATAATATTTTACGCAAAACCCTCATATTCTCCTCTCCTTTCTTGCCATCATTGAATATTAGCTAAACAGCTAATATTTGATGATGGAGTTTTTCTAATATGATATATTTTGAGAATTCAATAAATTATTTATAGATGGTAAGGGGCGATACAATCTGTTT
>CAZPXL010000063.1:2165-9385 GCA_964591005.1 uncultured Eubacteriales bacterium | reverse complement strand
GCCGGCGGCGTTGCCGTGCCGTTAAACCTGCTGCAGACACCGCAGGAACTGGCTTTTATGCTGAAAGATTCAGGCTCGCGCCTGCTTATAACAAACGAAACTATCGGCAGGGCGTTTTCCGGGCTGCCGGGGCAGACGATCACCCCTGTCATCATTGATGAAAAATGCCGTCAAGAAATATCAGAAACTCCACCGGCTGTTTTCCCGGAAGCGGACCCGGAGTCGGTATGCACTTTTCTTTACACATCGGGCACGATCGGGCAGCCCAAGGCCGCCATGCTGACACACAACAATCTGGTCGGCAACGTCAAGTCAATGGACGACGTTTCCGACTTTGGCCCCGATGACAACTTTCTGGCAGTACTGCCCATGTTCCACAGTTTTGGATGGGCCACAAGCGTCCTGCTGCCACTGTACCTGGGTTGCTCAATAACCATACTGGACGGCTTCAGGCCCAAAGAAGTGCTGCACGCGCTGTCACAGAAGGGGATAACAGTCTTTTGCGGCGTGCCGAGTATGTTCGCGGTACTGCTGAAACTCCGCCGCCAGGCCCCCTTCCCCAGCTTAAAATTTGCCATCTCAGGCGGTGATTCTATTTCCGAAGAACACATGCTTGCTTTTGAAAAAACTTTTAACTTCCCCATAATCGAAGGTTACGGGCTTTCCGAGGCCTCCCCTGTGGTCAGCTTGAACCCTCTGGGCGGCTTGCGCAAAATAAAGTCGGTAGGGGTGCCGCTGTCCGGCGTGGAGGTAAATATAGTGGATGAAGCAGACAGGGAGCTATCTTCCGGCGAAGTGGGCGAGCTTATCGTTAAAGGGCCCAATGTTATGAAAGGTTACCATAACAGAGAAGAAGAAACCAGGGCGGCGCTCAGGAACGGCTGGCTTTACACCGGCGACCTGGCGTATCGTGACCATGACGGCTATATCTTCATAGTGGGGCGCAAAAAAGAGCTGATTATCACTGCCGGCTTTAACGTGTATCCAGGCGAGGTCGAGGAGGCGCTGGTTGCTCACCAGTCAGTTGCGGATGCGGCGGTAATCGGTGTCCCCCATCCTGTTAAGGGTGAGGTCATAAAAGCTTTTATAATTCCGGCGGAAGGTTTTAAGCCGGATAAAAATGAACTTTTCCGCTTTCTGAAAGAAAGGCTCTCCACATATAAAATACCGGAGATATATGAGCTTAAAGATGAACTGCCAAGAGGCGCCAGCGGGAAAGTGCTGAAGCGTATGCTTAAATAAGTAATTTTTAAAAATAAGACAATAATACATGTATCTTAAATAAAAAGGTGCTGGAAATTGTGAGGAAATTATTTCTTCTATTAATAATAGTATCAGTTGCTCTGTTTCAGGGATGTGCCTCGCTCACCAAAAGCAGGCCGCTGATAGAAAACAGCCCTGGGACAACAGAAAATACAAATGTTAGGTTTCAGATTGTTCAGGAACAGGGAGAGACAAACAATATTGGCGGCTTTACTGTCATTAAAGACACCATGACAGGCAAAGAATACCTGGTGGTGACCGGTTTAAACGGCTCTTCGACGGTGACGGAATTAAAATAGAGCTTTATGTTCCGGCAACCTATCCGGTATTATTGCGTCGCGTAGCTGAGATCAGACCATTCGCCGCCGTTTTGGCGGCTTTTTACTTTTCCTTGCAGTTCACCACCGCGTTTGATGTTATTGTTGAGCTCCCTGGCCAGGGGATATTTCTCTGAACTTTTTAGCGCCTCTATTATTTCAATAAATTGCTCCGCGGTCACTTCTTTTTGTGCCTGCAGGTTTTCCGAGATTTTTTCCAGCCGGTTGCAGAGAATTTGCTGTGATTTGATGTAATCACGAAGCTGGTTTATGTGCAGGTTGATAACCTTGCCCGGGGCATAGTCTGTGCTCTGCAAGAACTCTTTTATTTCATCCAGCGAAAACCCAAGGTGTTTCAAAGCCACGATCTGCTGCAGCCGTACTATATCCGTTTCGGTGTAAAGGCGGTGCCCGTTTCCCTTGTTTCTCGACGGGACAAGAAGCCCGATCTGGTCGTAGTAGTGAAGTGTCCGTACTGATAGACCGGTTTTTTTGGCAAGTTCGCCGACCTTCCAGTTTTTCTTACCTTCCATTTGTATACCTCCCTATGTTTTACAAACTGCGTTTGATTATTAACGTTCAAATGTTATTCCTGAGCAGCTATATTTTTGGAGCCATTTCATCCCGCGGCATGTACTGGCTGTCATGGTGCGGCATATTTTCTTTCACATGGCCGGCATGGCTTCCCTTTGTTCCCCCCAAATTAAGGCCCGGCGCTTTGCCGCGAGGCGTGTAATAAGTATGGAGCAGTTTTCTTGACATATCGCTCAGTGGATGGCCCAAAAACTCGTCGTAAATTTTCTTGACCGCAGGGTTTTCATGGGCACGCCTCAATTCTTTTGAAAAGTCAATCCGATCCAGGGCATCAGCCCGGTTGTGCCTGTAATCCAGTGATATCTCTTTATGCTCCCTCGTGCCGAAGATGGGTTGGCCGCCTCCGCCGACACAGCCGCCGGGGCAGGCCATTATCTCAATGTAATCAAATTGCTCGCCTGCCTTCAGCCTGTCCAGGATTATCCTGGCGTTGCCCGTACCGTGAGCAATGGCTACTTTAATTTTACGGCCTTTAAGTTCTATCCAGGCCTCCTTTAAACCACTAAATCCTCTCAGTTCCTCGTAGTCCAAAAGATCCATTTCCCTGCCTGAGGTTAGATAATATGCCGTCCTCACAGCCGCTTCGATCACACCGCCGGTCGAGCCGAAGATGGCGCCGGCCCCGCTGGAGATTCCCATCGGTGTATCGTAGTCCTCGTCCGGCAGGTCGCGAAAATTTATGCCGGCCTGCCTGATCATGCGGGCCAGTTCCCTGGTGGTCAGGACCCAGTCCACGTCCTTGAAATCACCAGTGCCCATTTCCGGCCGGCTGGCTTCATATTTTTTAGCCGTGCAGGGCATAATCGCCACCACCACAATCTTTTTTGGGTCTAAACCCTCTTTTTCCGCGAAATATGTTTTGGTCAGGGCCCCGAACATTTCGTGCGGGGACTTGCAGGTCGACAGGTTTTCCAGAAATTCAGGGTAAAAATGCTCCGCGAACTTGACCCACCCGGGGCTGCAGGAGGACAGCAGCGGCAGCCTGCCGTGGCCCTCCAACCTTTCCAGCAGTTCATGGGCTTCTTCCATAATGGTCAGGTCCGCACTAAAATCCGTTGCAAAAACCTTGTCAAAACCAAGACGCCGCAGTGCGGCAACCAGTTTACCGGTTACCACCGTCCCTACTTCGAAGCCGAACACCTCGCCCAAAGTTACCTGGATGGACGGCGCGGTCTGTACCACAACGTATTTATCAGGGTCCTCCAGCGCCTCCCAGACTTCTTCAATGCACTCCTTCTCGGTCAGAGAAGCTGTGGGACAGGCTATAACACACTGCCCGCAGGTGATGCAGGCCACTGCTGAAAGGTCCTGCATGAATGCGGGGGCGATAACTGTATCATAACCCCGGTACAGGGCGGAATAGACATTTACCTCCTGCACTTTACTGCAGATGGCTTCACAGCGCCGGCACTTGATGCACTTGTTGTAATCGCGAATAATAAATGAATTTACGTTCTGTATCTGCACCTCCTTCATTTCCCCGGTATATTTGATGTTTCTTATGCCCATGTTGTCAGCGATATTTTGCAGCTCACAGTTCAGGTTGCGGATACAGGTGGTGCACTCGCGGTGGTGATCGGAAAGAAGCAGTTCCACCATTGTTTTACGGACGCGCCTTACCCGGGGTGATGAAGTGTGGACAATGAGCCCCTCTGAGACCGGGTAGACACAGGAGGCCTGGAGTGTCCTGGCCCCTTTTATCTCCACCTCTACAAGGCAGACCCGGCAGGACCCGATTTCGTTGATATGGCGGAGGTAACACAAGCTTGGGATCTCTATGCCGGCAAGGCGGGCGGCTTCTAAAACATTCATCCCCTTGTCAACCTCGACTTCCATTCCGTCAATGACCAGCTTTATTTTTTCCACCCTTTTTTCCGGGTTGTCATAAAGCTGCCCTTTCTTCTTGACCACCGGGCCCGGTGTGTATTCCAGTATTTTCAAGTTTTATTGCCTCCCTCCTGGCGCCTTTGCTAATGGCATTTTTGGGGCACTTGAGGACACATGCGGCGCATTTAATGCATTTATCGGGATCAATACGATATATCTTCCCCTTCTCACCGGTAATGGCGCCGGCGGCGCAGGCTTTGACGCAAAGGCCGCAGGCGGCGCACTTGGCCTCGTCTATCGTGTAATGAAGGAGCTCTTTGCACACCCCGGCCGGACAATTTTTTTCTTTTATGTGGGCAAGATATTCATCCTTAAAATAACGCAATGTTGAAATGACAGGATTGGGAGCGGTTTGGCCCAGGCCGCACAATGAGGCGTCACGAATGTCATATGCCAGTTCTTCAAGCAGCTCCAGGTCTTCAATTTCTCCCCGGCCCTCCGTAATTCTTTTTAAGATTTCCAAAAGCCTTTTGGTCCCAACCCTGCAGGGTGTGCAGCGGCCGCATGACTCGTCCTGGGTAAATTCCAGGTAAAACCGCGCTATGTCAACCATGCAGTTATCTTCATCCATAACAATCATGCCGCCGGACCCCATCATAGAGCCTATTTCTTTTAATGTCTCGTAATCAATGGGAAGGTCCAGGTACTTGTCCGGAATACAGCCGCCTGAAGGCCCGCCGGTCTGGACAGCCTTGAATTTTTTCCCGCCGGTTATGCCGCCTCCAATATCAAAGACAATTGTGCGCAGGGTAGTGCCCATGGGTACTTCTATGAGGCCGGTGTTATTTATTTTTCCGGCCAGGGAAAACACCTTGGAGCCTTTGCTGGAAGCCGTGCCATAGCCGCTGTACCACTCCCAGCCCTCTCTTAATATAACCGGTATGTTGGCGTAGGTTTCCACATTGTTGATTAATGTGGGCTTGCCCCAGAGGCCTTCCTGAGCCGGGTAGGGCGGCCTGGGGCGCGGTTCCCCGCGCTGGCCCATAACTGAATGAATAAGCGCGGTCTCCTCTCCGCAAACAAAGGCCCCGGCGCCAAAGCGCAGCCCGATATCAAAATCAAAGGAAGAACCAAACAAATTCTTTCCAAGCAGGCCGTATTCTCTTGCCTGGTTTATGGCGATTTCTAACCTTTCCACAGCAATGGGATACTCCGCCCTTACATAAACATAACCCTGACCGGCGCCTATGCAGTAACCGGCGACAATCATCGCTTCCAGAACACTGTGCGGATCTCCCTCAAGAATGCTCCGGTCCATAAAGGCGCCGGGATCGCCTTCGTCCGCGTTGCATAATACATACTTGGGACTTACATCCTGCGCGGCCGTCAGCTCCCATTTCCTGCCTGCCGGGAATCCGGCCCCGCCCCTGCCCCTGAGTCCGGATTTGCTGATAAGGTCAATTATCTCAGCCGGTTTTTTATTTAAGATAATATCCGCCAGTGCGAAATAGCCGTCTCTGGCGATATACTCGCCGATCTCCTCCGGGTTTATTACTCCGCAGTTTCGCAGCACAATCCGCTTCTGGGCTTTAAAAAAGTTGATATCTTCAATATTGCTTACCGCCTGACCGTGATCTTGATAGAGGAGTCTTTCCACGACCCGGCCGCCCATTAAATGGGTCTCCACAAGCTCCTTAACGTCTTCCGGCTTCACCTTGCAGTAAAATATTTCACCCGGGTGAACCATTACAATCGGCCCGTGCTGGCAGAAACCAAAACAGCCTGTTTTAAACACCCGCACGCTGTCATTCAGCCCGCGCCGGTCCAGTTCCCGTTCCAGCGCTATTCGTAAATCCTGGCTCTCCGCGGAGGAGCAAGCTGTGCCTGAACACACCATCACCTGGGTAAGGCCAAGTCCGTTGCGGTGGCCCAGCCTCTGTTTAACCAGGGGATAAAATTTTTCTTTTATTTCCCTGAGGTCATCAATGTTTTTTACTTTCAACTTCTTCACCTTTCCGGTACTTCTTTATAATTTTTATGATATCGCCGGGGCTGGCATTTCCGTGCACATCACCGTTTACGACCAGGATTGGAGCCAGACCGCAGGCTCCGATGCAACGGGTGCTTTTAATGGTAAAAAGGTGATCGGCTGTGGTTTCTCCTGAATCTATCTTGAGGTGTTCTTTCAGCGTGTCCATCAATTCCTGGGCGCCTTTTATATAACAGGCTGTTCCCATGCAAAGGTTCAACGTGTGTTTCCCCCGGGGCTCGGTTGCAAACAATGAGTAGAAAGTCACCACCCCGTTAACCTCGCTTACAGGCGTTTCGGTTTTTTCCGCGATGTAAGCCTGTACCTCCTCAGGCAAATATCCGAAAATATCCTGTGCTTTCTGCAGTATCCGTATCATTTGGCCGGGCTCCTTTGAATACAGGCTGATAAAACGGTCAAGTTCTCCATATTTTTGCTTTTTGATTCGTTCTTCTCCCGGTATTCCATCATATACAAATGTCCCTGAAACTTCGTGTTCTTTTAATTCCTTCTCCAGGTGTGTGTCCTGTGCCATTACAACATCTCCTGCAAAAAAGTCTTTTGTGTAATATTGTTTATCTTTCAGCGGCTTTTATGCCCTAAAATAAAAAAGCTGCCGGTCCGGCAGGAAATTATTTTTTGAAATTTGAATGTGCGGCTGAAAGTCGCACATTCAATTCTATCGCTCATTAAAGAATTTTCAACACCATGGTTTTTCCAGGATTACAGATTAATGTCTTAAATCTTACGCCTCACGATTCATTTGACACGTCTCTTTTCAGGCCCTGGTAGCAATCTAACAGCATTGATGTGCAGTTGGCTGAATCCAGTCTCAAAGCGTTTGCAGCAGCGGTTTTGCCCATATCCTGCCTGAGTGGTTCGTCTTTAAGGAGGGTAATAATCTTATCTGCAAAATGGTTGGGATCCAAATCTGTGAGAAAACCGTCCGCTCCGTCTTCAACCATCTCTGAAACGCCATAAGCCCGCACTGCCACCACCGGCAGCCCGGCTGCTTTTGCTTCGGCTATCACAATACCCTGGGTCTCTGATACAGATGAAAAAACAAACACGCTTGAGCCGGCGTAGCAGTCTATCACGTCCCTGGGCGTCAGGGTGCCTGTAAATACGACGCTGTCACCCAGGTCCAGGTCTACAACCATATTTTTGAGATCTTCCTCTTCGGGGCCGCC
>CAZPXL010000063.1:0-2155 GCA_964591005.1 uncultured Eubacteriales bacterium | reverse complement strand
GAGTACAGTGTCATTATAGTTGTTTTTAACAATTCTCAGGCTCTCCAGCAGAAACGGAATGTTTTTTTCCTGGCCCAACCTGCCGACAAAAAGAAGCACTTTGTCGCCGGGGGAGATATTATACTGTTTCTGCAGCCATTTACTGTCCCCTTTTTTGTATTCGGCGGTTTTTATGCCCGTGGGGACAATTTTAAGATCGGTTTTTACGCCAATTTCCTGCAGATAGTCCGCCACGATTCGGGTTGGCGTTATCACCAGGTCGCACAGGTTACAAAAGTCGCGGCTTACCTTTTGGGCAAGGTCTTTTGACACCGTCTGCGCAATTTGAGCAATGTCTTTTGAGACCGACTGCGCAAAGGGAACGTAATGTACATACTGTTCATACAGGGTATGGTACGTAAATACGAGGGGCACGTCGATTTTCCTGGCGTATCTGGCGCCGAGACGCCCCAGGAGAAACGGTGAATGCACATGGATCAAATCAAGGTTAAGCTGTTTAATAGTCGGCCTCAGCTTTAGAGAAAACGGCAAAGCAAGGGTGAAGTCACGGTTTGTCGGGGATGGTATCGAGGCAAATCGGAATACCCTGCTTTCGCTGCTGCAGTTTTTGTAACTGGGAGCAAAAATATAGACTTCGTGGCCCAGCCTGGTTAATTCTTCGGTAAAAGTCTGAATAGAACGCACGACTCCGCTTGTGTATGGTAAATAACTATCAGTGAAAATCCCAATTCTCACTTAGCATCCTCCATGGACAGTTTCTGTGGCTTATTTTAACACAAACGCTTGCTTCACAGCAAGTTTGACCAATGTACCCTTAAAGTATAGTAATCTTATTATTATTCCCATTTTTCTCTAAGGTATGCATAAAGATTTGGCCCGGATTTTCCACCCGTCGCTGTTTTTAATTAACGAGTAACTGACAACGCTCGAATATACACAGCCGGATAACACGTCTGTTTCCAGGATCTCAGCATATGCGGTTCCTTCTTGTGCTGAAATTACTTCAACCTCAATGATGCCTGTGCTGACTACGTATTCCCAGTCATTTGGAGTGCTGACGAAACGCCAGGCACTGTCGCTTATTTCGGTAAGCAGGCTTCCTGTATAGTATGCTTTCATCAGGTGTTCCATTTCCTGCCTTGATGAAACGTGAAACCAGCTTGTATCTTCTACGGCTCCTTTTACAACATTAATTATTTCATGTTCTGTCTCCATAGAGTTTGAGTGAGCTTGCTCCGAACCCGTAAGCCCTGTTGACACTAAAGTTATAAAAAGAACAGCGGCTAATACTTTTTTAAACATTAAAGGGCACCCCGCTTTCATATTACTTATACGGTGTGCCGCACTTAAAATCCTTCCATAAATTGGTATTTTGTAATATCTAAATTAATATATACTTTATCGTCTGAGAGTGGCGACCAGCCTTTTGTGATGCAAAAACATATCCAGCCCGTCATTAATATCTTTCACTACCACGTCAGCGGCCATTAGCGCCCTGGCAGAAGCCCCCTCCGGACCGGTCACGGCAATGCCCAGCACCGCTCCTTCAAGCATTAACATGTCATTGCAGCCGTTGCCTATGGCTGCGGTTTCACGCAAACCAAGTCTTTCAATAAATTTTAGTTTTTCTACCGAACCTATTGAGTCTTTTAGCACGATTACTTTTCCGTTTATAGATGAACAAGCAGATTCGACAGTCCCAAAAGTATCTGCTGTAAGAATATAAATATTAAGAGTATCAGCTAATATATTTAATTTTTTCTGAACACCGGGAATAAGGTTGCCGTCCAGGGCGATTGTGCCGTTGAAATCCAGCACTATATTTTTCAAAAACAGCACTTCCCTGCCCGGGATATCTAAAGTTATCACAGTTCATTTTCCTCCATGCAGGGTATGCAGACCACCCTGCCGTCTATAAGCCTGGCCCTTGGCTCCATAACACCCTCGCCGCACTTACTGCACTGCAGGGTCTGATATATCGACGCCGGGCGGGGCAGATCGATTACTACCATCTTCACATCAAAAAGTTCCTCCCCCGCGCTCAAAATGCTTTTTATACTCTTATTTAGCGCTTCACGGTACAGCGAGCGGTCTTCTTCGGTGGCAGAAGAGGAAGCGGCGCGCTCTTTAAGAGATTTGTAATCAGGGTCAAATG